>NZ_JASKLM010000033.1:0-20223 GCF_030153625.1 Pyrococcus sp.
TTGATGATGATTTAGAAGAAGAATTCAGAAGACTTGTTGCCCTAAAATACGGGACACGAAAGGGGGTTCTTGGAGCGGCAATAAGCGAGGCCATAAAAATGTGGATCAGAAAAACCAAGAAGGAGCTAGAAAATGCCGAGTGAAACAATTAAACTTACTGCAAAATTCAAACTCAAGGAGATACCTAATGGGTTAGATGTTCTCTTCTCGACTTATCGGGAGATTGTGAACTTTCTAATTTCTTATGCATATGAAAACAACATTACTAGCTTTTATAGGCTTAAAAAGGAAACGTACAAAAACCTCCGCAAGGAGTATCCTGAATTACCAAGCCACTATCACTATACAGCCATAGATATGGCTACTAAAATTTACAGGGGTTACCGCAAGAGGAGGGGTAAGGCTAAGGGTAAGCCAGTTTTCAAGAAGGAAGTTATAATGCTCGACGATCATCTCTTCAAGCTAGACTTTGAAAAAAGAATAGTAAAACTCTCCACTCCGAGTGGAAGGATTGAGTTAGAATTCTATCCAGCAAAATATCACGAGAAGTTTAAGGGTTGGAAGGTAGGCCAAGCTTGGCTAGTAAAGACTCCAAAAGGTCTCTTCATTAACGTTGTATTCTCCAGAGAGGTTGAAATTAGAGAGCCTGAAAACTTTATCGGCGTGGATTTGAATGAGAATAATGTAACGCTCTGCCTTCCAAAGGGTGAGTTTATCCAAATAATTACCCATGAGAGGGAGATAAGGACTGGCTATTTTGTAAAGCGGAGAAAGATTCAGAAGAATCTTAGGGCTGGAAAGAAGAGGGAAGAGCTTCTCGAAAAGTATGGGAGTAGGGAGAGGAATAGAGTGGATGACCTTTATCACAAATTAGCCAATAAAATTGTTGAATTGGCTGAGAAATACGGTGGTATTGCCTTGGAGGATTTAACAGAAATAAGGGATTCAATTAGGTATTCGGCTGAATTGAATGGTCGTCTTCATCGCTGGAGTTTTAGGAAACTCCAGCGCATAATCGAATACAAGGCGAAATTAAGGGGTATAAAAGTTATTTTCGTTAACCCCGCTTATACTTCCACCCTGTGCCCGATATGTGGGGGTAAGTTAAGCCCGAATGGGCACAGGGTTTTGAAATGCAAATGTGGTTTTGAGGCTGATAGGGATGTTGTTGGAAGTTGGAATGTTCGCTTGAAAGCCTTGAAGATGTGGGGAGTCACCGTTCCCCCCGAAAGCCACCCGATGAAGAAGGGAGGGTGGAAGGTCAGCCGTATCGACATTACACAAATCACGGCTGACCAGAACGGTTACTTTATGCGGCGGCTGAGGAGGGCTCTTTTGTTGCAGTAGTCTTACTTGTTATGATGTCTCTCCCAGAGAAATTTAAGCGTACGATTGACTGGATTATAATTGTCATTTCCTCATTATTCCTGAACTCATATCTCATTTACAGCCGCTTAACTTCAATGAGTTCTATTTATGTCATCTCCAGTCTCACCGTTTTCTTATTGTGGACAGTGGGAGTTCTCAGAATGAGTCTCATATGTATTGTAACCTCTGTAATTCTCTCAGGTTTGATCTTCTATAGGTTTCCGCTTATTCCATTTATAATGGGAGCTTTCATGTTACTCTTGTGTTGGAGGGGGATAAAGGAGAATGAGGGAATTAAGGACAAATGACGTATGTCTTTGCATATCTGAAACCGTGGAGGGGAGGGGGTATGAGAAAGAGAGTGTTGTTTGTCATTTTGGTAGTTCTGGCGGGTGGTGGCTGTATATCTATCCATCACTCAACAATAGATGTCTTATCTTACTGGTCATCAATTACATCTTTCACCGCCCAGGAAACCATCAAAATCAACAACCAGACGTTCGAGAGCCGTGTCTCTTTCACAAAGCCTGATAAAATTATTAGGGAGGATTATGTTAATGGCTCCTTGGCTCAGAAAATCATAATAGAAAACGGCATTCAGACAGTAATTACATCTAGTGGAACTTTCACTCTGAACGCGACTCTTGATGATGTCAATGCCCTCGATCCCTTTGCGTTGATATTAAATAATCTCAACTCCTTCAACGTCACAAAGAATGGCAATAAGCTTCTCTTGACCCCTAAAACTCCTGGACTTCCAGCCTACACCGTAGAACTCAACGGAAAGCTGCCAAAAAGAATCATAATTCAGCAGGAAGGGCTGAGGATGGTCATTGAGTACAGAAGGATTAATGTGACCTCTTAGGGCGCTACTCCTTCTTGTTTACAATCTTCGCTGAGATCCATCTTCTTCCCTGTCCTTCATTTTTAACGACTAGAATATGTTCTCCACTAGGTATTTTAATGCTGTTGAATTCCACGCTCTGCACTTTCTCCCAGGCTTTATAATAGCTGAAAAATTCACCATTCTTCATCTTTTTGAAGTCCTCTTTTGTAAGGATGTACACACTTATATTTCCATCTGCCATAATGTAGCCGTTTAAAACAGAGTTTCCTGCTAAGTTATAGGTGTGGTAGTTCTTAAAACTAGTCTTCCACTCGTAGTTGATACTTCCATAGGTAGAAGTTATGTAATCCACAGCAAGCCCTATAGCGAGGAAAATAGCTATTGTTAGGATGATAACACTAACCCTCCTCATGAACCATCCCATTAAATATATGAAATACAATTTAAAAAAGTTTATTGGAGGTCTTAACTTTTTTCTTTTGAAGGCCTCGTCCTTTAGGGTGGGATGTAGTAATCGAAAAATCTATCCGAGCTTCAACCTTCAAAAGTCAAGATAAAAATCCTTAAAGAGTTAACTCTTATTGGCTCGAAAGTTTGGAAAGGCCTTGAAAGTTCAAACGCTTGGAAGTCCAGCTCAAGGGTAAACAGGGAAAATTAGAAATAACTTACGATCCAATAAGGCGGAAATCGAGGGTAAAGATGTCAATCAATCCTCCTTATGGCCCACGCATAGCTGGCCACTGCGACCATTGCCATTAGAACACTCCATATGAGAACGTAGATGAAGTCCCCTACAAGCTCTCCTGGGGGTCTTCCATAGATGTCCGAGAGCCTCAACACTTTTAGGGCCCTTCCTAGGGGGAAGTAGTGGGCTATGGGCCTTGCCCATTCTGGCATTATGCTTTCTGGGATTACTATACCAGCTAGGAAGAGAAGAGGCATGGAAACAAGGTTTACAACAGCTGGCGTTGACCTCTCACTCCTGGTGAGCATTACAATGGCCAATCCAAGGCTCATTGAAAAGACTGCAGCCGTGAATATAATCGCCCAACCAAAGAGACTTGGGAAAAGTGTTGCACCAAAAACTACCCTTGCATACCCTATTCCTATTATTATACTCACAATTATGGTTGTTAAGGTTGAAAGGCTCTTTCCAATTAAAAAATCCCAGGGCGTCGTTGGAGAGGCTGCTATCCTTCTTAGCGTTCCCTTAGTTATTTCTTCAAGCACGGAGCCTCCTATCATGAGCATCGTTGCAAAGAAGAACTGTATTCCTATGAAACTCGTTACGTAGAACTTTATTCCTCTCCCGCTCTCCCCGTGAATAATTTTCTCTTCAAGCACTATGGGCTCGGCAGTCGCGAGTAAATACTCCTTATATTCTGTTGGGATATACTGCATCATCATTTCTATTTTTCTAGCCCTGAATTCCCTTCCAACCTCGGAAAAGAAGCTTCTAATTATTGAACTTACTATTTGATAGTTCTGAGGATCAGTTTTATCAAAATAAACAAGAACTCTTCCCTGCAATCCAGAGGTTATGTTGATATCAAAATCTTCTGGAAAGAGAACAAGAGCTTTTATACTACCATGTTTTAATGCCTCAATGCCCAAGGATGCATTGGGAAACAGCTTAACATTGAACAACTGTGTTCCATTAATAGTTGAATTTTCCATAATTTCCGTTATGAGAGTAGAAATATTTCCTCCTGGGTTTACTACACCTACATCAACAGTTACGGGAGAACCTGGGCCACCCCACAGAGCCCCCATAAGGGTGACCCACATTAGGGGGAAAACAAATATCCAAAATACCACCATCTTTTCACGCCTGATTTCCTTCAAATCCTTTATGAGGATAGCCTTAATGGCTCTTAAATTCATTCTAACCTCCTCCCAGTCAGCTTTATAAAAACATCTTCAAGTGTTGGCTCCTCAACTCGAATTTCCTTTATAATACTTCCAGCTTTAATAAGATTCTCAACTATTTTAGGCAAAGCTTCTCTTGGATTCCTAACTCGAACTCTTATCTCGTTATCTTTTTCAATAAAGGGATAACTTATCTCTTCCAAACCTTTTAGGAGACCTTTAATCGTTATTATGCTTTCCTCACCAATAAGCCTCTTCAGCTCTTCGGGCGTTCCAATGGAAATTACTTTCCCCTCATTCATTATGGCAACTCTGTCAGCAAGCTCTTCTGCCTCCTCCATGTAGTGAGTGGCAAGAAGAACAGTCTTTCCATCCTTTTTGAACCCTCGAATGATTTCCCAGAAATCTCTCCTTGAAGGCACATCTAGTCCCGTTGTTGGCTCATCTAGGATTAGAATCTTAGGATCATATAAGAGAGCAATTGCTAAGTTTAAGCGTCTCTTGAATCCACCACTCAACTCCTTCGCTTTCTTTTTCTCTGGTAGAGAGAAAAGTTCGATAAGCTCTTTTATCCTCTCACGAGGAGCGTTGTATATGTCAGCATAGAACTCAAGGTTTTCCTTTACAGTTAGAAGATCATAGGCTATGCTTTCCTGGGGTACATAACCTATTAACCGCCTTGTCTCCCTTGAAAGAGTCCTTCCAAACACCTTAATTTCACCTTCATCATATTTCAATCCCTCTGCCAGAATTCTTATAAGTGTTGTTTTTCCAGCCCCATTAGGGCCAAGAAGGGCAAATATCTCTCCTTCATAGACTTCAAGAGTAATTCCCTTTAGAGCCTCAACGTTACCATAGCGCTTTTTAAGACCTTTTATCTCAAGTGCAATGATCATGTTCTCTCACTATTTTGGAAATTAGTTAAAGCTTCTAAAAAAGCTTGTTGTTTTTCTGGGATTCAGACGGATTATTTACAAAAAAGGAAAGGAATATTGGTAGCTATATTCTCTTCCCCTCTTTTACATAAACGACTCTTGCTCCAATTTCCTTTGCATGATCACTTATTCTTTCCAGATGGCGCATTATAAGTGCTTCAACAGGAGATGAAGTTTGATCTTTCAAGTTTTTAAGGGAAATAATATACAACTCATCAACTCTGTTGTCTATTTCTAAAAGTTTTCCAGC
Organism: Pyrococcus sp.; assembly: GCF_030153625.1. NCBI lineage: Archaea > Methanobacteriati > Methanobacteriota > Thermococci > Thermococcales > Thermococcaceae > Pyrococcus > Pyrococcus sp. The sequence goes on from NZ_JASKLM010000033.1 coordinate 5,270, forward strand.
TAAAACTTCATCCAAATTTTCAAAAGCCTTTATTGCAGTTTTAACGGCTTCAATTGTTAATTCAAACCCTTCTTTGAGAATATCGCTCTCCTCAGCTTTAACTATTTTGACTGTCCTTTCTATTTCCATAGCATAGCGAGAAATCCTGTATAGGTCATAAGAAACATCTATAGAGCTCTGAATGAAGCGAAGATCTCCCGCTACTGGGGAATATCTTATGAGAAGCTCAGTTGCTATATCAAGGACTTCGTTTCTAAGAATGTGAAGTTTACTCGAGATTTCCACTGCTGAGTTAAGTTCTCCCCTGAGACTCTTTCTTGCACTTTCTAAGGATTTTATCGCCTCTTTACCCATTTCCCTTAGAAGTTTTTTTAGTTGCTCCTTACCAATATCAAGGAGTCTTCTCATGTTATCACCTCACACAAGGTATAACATCGGAGTCTCCTCAACCCCCCTAGAGCCGAGAAAATAATAAACTGCGGAACGAAGAATGTTTTTCACATAACTAAAGAAGCTCTCTAGGTGTATTAAAGTTCCTACAACATATGGATCCTTTGTTCTAATGTAAGAGCTCCAAAGTTCATTAAACTCAAATTCAAAAAATGGAAGTTCATCTATTGGAATTTTCTTATCCTCTGTTAGTGCTTCAATACCTCTGAGAACCCAGGGACGGAAAAGTTTCATGGCCTCTTCTATAAGATTTCCCTGTTCTTCAGATTTGTGGAGTTTAAGCAAAACTTCAATTCGTGATAAGTGCCTCATCATTCTGTAGAGATCGTAATTTACATTGAGGGCTGACCTGACAAAGCGAAGCTCGGTTGCCATGGGATGATATCGAAGGAGTATTTCTATTAGAATGTCGTTGAGATTCTCACTGATATAGGCAACTTCCCATAGAATGTTTTCAATTTCTTCACGTGCTTCTGTGTTTAAAAGCTCCATGCTATTTATTACATAGTCACCTTCTGTTTTCAAGAGGTTCCGAGCTTTTTCCAAAGCTTTTTTCTTCATCCAAGAGCCCCCGTAACGTACTTTTCGGTTAATTCATGCTCTGGATTCTCAAATACCTTTCTAGTAGGGCCAACCTCTATTAATTTGCCTAAATAAAGGAACGCTACATAATCAGCAATTCTTGCAGCTTGGGCAGGTGAGTGAGTAACAAGAACTATCGTGTAGTCTGTCTTGAGTTCTAGAAGAAGTTCCTCTATTTTTGCTGTTCCTACTGGATCAATATTTGCTGTAGGCTCATCCATTAGAAGAATATCTGGCTTCATTGCAAGAACTCTTGCTATAACCAATCTTTGCCTTTGGCCGCCCGAGAGGTTTCCAGGATAGTCATTTAGCCTATCTTTAACCTCTTCCCAAAGAGCTGCTTTTTTAAGGGCCCATCTAACTCTTTCATCTAGCTCTTTTTGAGACTTAACTAATTTATTTAGCTTAACCCCAATAGCCACATTCTCATATATGGTCAGATGAGGAAAAGGATTTGGATACTGAAAAACCATTCCTACCTTTTTCCTTACTTCTATTGGGTCAACATCTTCCGAGTATATATTCTTTCCAAATATCCTAACTTCTCCTTCCACCCTTGCATCTTGATTCAGCTCTATGAGTCTGTTAAATGTTCTCAATAACGTACTTTTTCCACAACCGCTTGGCCCCATTATAGCGAATATACCCCTTTGAGGTATCTGGAGATTTATCCCTCTAAGCACATGGTTTCTTCCATAATATACGTGGAGATTAATTGTTTCTATTGCAAACTTCATAGTTTCACCTCCTTTAAGCTGAGGCGTATTGGGATAAATATTCCAAGAAAAATCGCAAGAAGAACAAGAGAAGCACCCCAAGCTGTAGCGTGGTCTGCGGGATTTGGGCTTTGAACGAGTTGGTAAATCAAGAGAGGTATAGCACCGATGGGCTCAGTTATAGATGAAGGATAACTTTCATATAATCCTCCAGCAGTAAAGAGCAATGGTGCAGTTTCTCCAGCGGCTTTGGCCATTCCTATAAGGATACCTGTCAAGATGCCACGTTTTGCCATTGGAACTAGAACTCTAAAGATGACCTTTGCTCTAGTGAGCCCTAAGGAAAAGCCCGCTTCTCTGTAAGTTTGGGGAATTTCTCTTAAGGCTTCGTGCGTGTAGATAGCTACATAGGGAGTAAGTATTATCGCCAGTGCCAAAGCTCCAGCAAATGCAGAATAAGTTCCCATAGGAACAACTATGGCTCTCATTACGAAAACTCCTACAAGAATTGTTGGGAACTCTATCATTATCTGGAGAAGAGTTTTGACCCACCGACCAAGAGTGCTCCTTGGATTTTCGTAGACATAGACTCCAACAAGAAAGGCTATCGGAACACCTAGAAGTGCAGACAAAAACGTGAGAACGAAACTTCCAACTATCGCGGGACCAATACCTCCTTCGCTGAGAGTTCCTGTGATGAACTTTGAGCCCTTTTCTAATATAACTGGAAGACCCTTAAGCAAGACAGTTATTATTATGTGGAATAGTGGGATGAAAGTTAAAGTGGCTAGAATGCCAATACTAAAGAAGAATATCTTTTCCTGCATCTTTCTATTAAAGCCTAACACTTTCCTCCCACCTCTTGAGGATTTTAAGACCAATAACATTAACTACCAGTCCAATTACGAAGAGAGTCAACCCTGCTGCAAAGAGAACAGGAGTCATGTATTCATATATGAAGGCATTGCCAAACTGGTTAGCTATTAGAGATGAAATAGTGTAGCCTGGGGCGAATAGGGCTAGTGTAATATTAAAGGTGTTGCCTATTACAAGGGAAACTGCGACAGTTTCGCCAATAGCTCTTCCAAAGGCAAGTATGGTTCCAGAAATTATGGCAGGCTTTATGTATCCGAGTAAGATTTTTGTTGCCTCATATCTTGTTGCTCCAAGAGAGTAAATGGCTTCTTTGTATGTTAAGGGAACCATGTTATAGGCCTCTCTTATTATAGCCGAGGCAAAGGGAGTGATCATTATGGCCAGTAAAACACCAGCTGAAAAGTAGCTATAACCTCCAACAGGGGGATAGGAGAAAAAGGGCAAAAACGATAAATATCTATAAAGAGGCTTCATAACTAGATCTCTTAGGAAGGGAACTAAAAAGAATGCTCCCCATATTCCGTAGATTATTGTCGGTAAGCCAGCCATTATATCTGAAAGTATTGTGAAGAAGTTTTTCAGCTTCTTTGGTGCATAGTCAACGATAAATATTGCATAGGCTACCGATAGGGGAAGGGCTATTATGATTGCTATAATAGATGTGTAAATACTTCCCCATATGGCCGCTGCTATTCCATATACTTCTTTACTTGGTTCCTCTGCTGCCTTCCAGACGTTTTTTAAGTATAGGTCAAGACCATATTTATGAAGTGCTGGAAGAGCATTAGTAAAATACAGGAAGAGCATCCCAGCAAATAACAAAAAAACTATGATAACTGCTGGATATGTAGCAATTTTAAATATATCAATCTTTTTCAAGGCTCCACCACCTCTGTTAGCCTTTTCATTTGAGAAAAGTCTCTGCTTATTTCTTGAAGAACCTCCACATTTAAGAGAACGGAATTCTCTTTGTTGTATCTTCTAATCTCTAAAACAGCTCTTTCAGGATTTGTTAGTTCAAGAACTCTTTCAACGTAGGAGAAACCAATAATTCCTTCTCCTATTGGTTTGTGTTCATCTCGGAAACCATTATTATCATGCAAATGGAGGTGGGTTGTGTAGGGGAAAAGCATTTCAAACTCATCCACTCGAAGACCCGTGCGTATCGCAGTTAGAAAAGCATGACCTATATCAAAGCACACTTCAAAGCCCTCTTTTGCAAATGAGAGAACTTCGTGCGGTAATGCTCCAATTCTGCCTTCAAAAAGATTTTCCACCACTATTTTAACTCCACTATCCTCTGTTATGGGCTTCAGTTCTCTAAGGTTTCTTAGAGTATTTACATATGCCTTTGTGTAGCTTTCCTTTATATCTCCCCCATGTACAACAATAACACTTGCATCAAGATATTCTGCAACTTTGATAATTTTTTTCATTCTTTTTATAATGGGGGTTTTTCTATATGTGCCCAGGTCTATTGGGAAATATTCTCCAAAGTCTATAGGAAAGTTTTTTCCGTCAGATGTAGGCGCATGAATGGTAAATTCTATTCCAAGGCCACTTAAGTCTTTGAGGATTTTCATATTTATTTCTCCATCATTCTTTATTATCTCAGCGTCATCAAAACCGAGCTCTACAAAGTCAACATTAAGTTCATCTAACGAAAATCCTCTTCCAGTTATTTCCCTCACTATATACGAATTAACACCTATTTTCATGATTCATCACCAAAAAAATTAAATAATGAGAAGTTAGGACTCTTGTAGAATCAGGAGCACGTCTCCCAACTCGATTATGCCGTTATTATTCATGTCGACTTTCCTTTCAAGTTCAGTATCTACCCTTTCCCCAAGCAACATCATTAAGGTCACATATGCATCTTGCTCATCCACTTTGAAGTCTCCGGTTATATCTCCTTTAACTCCACTTATTCCCAAGATGGTAACGGGAATATCTTTCTTCCCAAAGAGCATTAGCTTGGCAATTAGCTTTGCCGTATCTACATGGTGTAAAAAGCCTGCAAAATTCTCTGCACCTGGGCCGTAGGCTAGAAGTGAAACAGGAGCTCCTGTATGTTTGTGGGATACAAAACCTACACCAACGCGTTTGTTTATAATATCAGCTATTGCATTTTGAAGCGCATATTCGTCTGCTAAGTTTATAGCTTCCTCAATGTAATTAATTTCGTCCTCTGTTAGCTCGAATCCAGTATATTTTTTGATAACTCTCTTTATGTCATTCGTTGCCCTTATTTCACTAGCAATTTTCGACACACTAGCGTTTATGTTCCTGATGACATCTTCATTAATTGCATCTCCATATGTTAGACCTAATCCAAGCCCCCCTGTCTCATGGTCAGCCAGCACTATTACTAGTGTATCTCCCCTCTTTTTTGCATACTCAAGAACATATCCAACAACGTCATCAAACTCCTTAGTCTCTGCAACAACTGATGCTATATCATTCTCATGAGCTGCATGATCAATTCTGCCCCCTTCAATCATGAGAAAGAACCCATTTGGATTTTTCTCTAGTATTGAAATTGCTTTTTTAGTCATTTCCAAAAGTCCAACATCTTCTGGTTTTCTGTCCAATACGTAAGGAATGTGGCTATCTGCAAAAAGCCCTAGAATAAACTCACCCTCTGCTTTCTCGAGCTCTTCTTTCGTGAAGACTATATTATATCCCTGTTCTTTTGCCATTTTTAGGGTATTCTCGTCAAATTTCTTTCTCCCTCCACCTAATAGGACGTTGACCCGGTGAGCTATGAGCTGTCTCGCTATTTCCTCTTCCATATCTCTGTCAGGAACGTGGGAAGCAAATACTGCAGGGGTTGCGTGTGTAATTCTAGTAGTAGTCACAAGTCCAGTTGATTTTCCAAGTACCTGGGCTATTTCAAGCAAGGTAGTTAGATTTGTAACTTTTCCAGTTATGTTAGTAACTGAAATCATTCGATTATATGTTTTGACTCCAGTTGCTATTGCAGTTCCTGCTGCAGCGGAGTCCGTAACTTCCCCACTTAATGACTCAGTAAGTTCGAATCCAATAATTGGGAACTCTTCCATGTTTAGATGACCATAAACAAGCTTTGTAATCTGGACATGACTCATTCCCATGCCGTCTCCAATGAGGATTATTATATTTTTAATACCGCTCTCTTGGGAATCGTATGCGAGATTCAAATTGGTAGAAATAAGTAAAAGTAGAAGCAAACTACTAATAGTTATTTTCTTCATTTTTTCACCTCCTTTAACCTGTTTCTATCATCTCAACTGCCTTAAGACCTATTTCGGCAACTTCAGGTGGGAGACCTACGTAGCCTGGAGCAATATTCTCTGGTTTCTGTCCCTCTGTTAAAACCCATCTAAGAAAGTCCTTAATCGCTTGAGCCTTCTCTTTACTGTAGTGCTTTCCTCCCTTATTCTGCCAGACGAGAAAGTGTGTAAAAGCAACTATCGGGTATGAATTTTCTCCGGGAGCATTGAGAAGTTGCCTAATATCCTCTTTATACCCCTCAGCGGGATCGGGTATAAAGGCCTTAACTGCGGCTACTGCAGCTTTTATTGTCTCCTCGGTAGGTTTGACGAAGTTTCCGGCTTTGTTTTTGAGTGCTACTATCTTGAGATTTTCCTCTATTGCAAAAGATAGCTCAGTGTATGCTATACTATATGGGGTGTTCTTTAAGGCCTGAACAACTCCTGGGTTGCCTTTTGCACCAATTCCCCTTCCAACTTTGTCAACTGGCCAATCCACAGTCTTTCCGGCTCCTACTTTTGTGGCCCATTCTTCACTGACTAAGCTCAAGTAAGTGGTAAAAATTGCAGTGGTTCCACTCGAATCACTCCTATGAATTACTATTATTTTTTCGTGAGGAAGGTTTACATTAGGATTAAGGGACTTTATTGCTGGATCATCCCAATACTCTATTTGGCCCATAAAGATTTTCGCTAAGGTCTCTCCATCGAGCTTTAGCTCATCAACATTTGGAATATTGTGAACGACGACTACAGCACCGACAACTATAGGAAACTGAAGGGGCTGATCACCAGTTTCAAGGAACTTTTTCCACGTGGATTCTTTAACTGGGGGGTCTGTTCTTCCTATATCTGTAAGGCCCTTTAGAAATGCTTCTTGACCATGCCCACTTCCACCACCTTCATACTCGATCTTAACGTTTGGGTTCTTTTTTGTATATATGCTAATCCACTTTTGGAGCTGATATTGGGGAAAAGTTGCACCTGTTGTGCGAATCGTTATTATCTCAGTTTTAGAAGTTGCTTGAGGGACATTGGATGCATTTCCCTCGGATATACAACCGCTTGCCACTAAGGAAAGCCCCAAGGCAAAAATAATAAATATTGTTGCTAGCCTCTTCACGATACATCACCAAGAAATAGAGAAAATTCAGAAAATATAAGCATTGTCGAAATAAAACATATCTGAACAAAGAATCTATATAGATATATATTCTCTATTTCACTACATACAAGTGAACCATTAACCCACCATGCCCAATCACCCTGTGATGGATAATTTCAAAGCCATTCTCGGCTATTGCCTCTTCTATTGCTTTTTTCTCAGTAGTTATGAAGACGCCACGCTTCTCCAAAACTTTTGCCAATTCATTAAAAAACTTCATATAGAGATCTGGAATCATGCTCTTTTTTCCTATCTTCAACCCATAAGGAAGGTTACTTATAGCGAAATCAACACTGTCAACGTATTGAGAAAGTTGAGTGGCATCCCCTTGGATGAATTTAATTTTGTCCAGAACTCCCGCGGCAAGAGCGTTCATCTCCGCCCCGATTAAGTGCTTCCTATACTTCTCAATTCCAATGATTTCTCCAGAATACCTCCTTAGAGCGAGCTCAATTAGAATTGTACCACTTCCACACATTGGATCCAAAACACTCCCTCCATCAAGCTCAGCAAGCTCTATCATTGCATTTGCTATGCTTGCCTTTAAGTGGGCTGGGTGATCATAAACTCTCCAAGGCCTTTTGTGAAGTGAGCTATCTCCAGTTGTATCAATTCCCAGGAAAAATACGTCTTTAATTAGCTCTGCCCTAAAAATTACTGCTGGATGATCAAGATTCACCAGAGGAGTTCCAAAACGCGATAACCTCTCAAAAATAGCTTCACCAACAGTTCTAGCAATATCTATGCTAGTTATATTGTGGTCACCTTTTCTAAATGATCTAACAGCAAATGTTTCACTTACCTTTACGAACTGTTCAACTGGAAGTGATGATACAAAATCCTTAATTCTCTTTAAGGCTTCCTCTGACTCATCTTTTTCAATCCCATTGAATTTTTCACTCGCGATCTCAATAATAACTCTGTGAAGAAGTCGGGAATTCTCATTAAGGTAAGTTGAAATGCTCAACTCTCTCTTTCTTCCCTTTTCATCCACATAGTAAGCTTTTTCAGCTTCAAGTAGCAGCCTTCCTTCAATACCCAAAGGCTTCTCTTCTATTTGAAACGAAATTCCAAGCTTTTTTAATAGTAGAGAAACTTCTCTTTTAGCTATATCCTCAATCCCTTGGGCTGTTGTGAGCAAAAACTTCATAGTTCAAAGTACTTTAGGGCTATCTTTTAAATTTTCTCAAATCTAAATTTTCAAGCGGCTGAATACAAAAATACTTTTAATATGTAAAAAACTTTAAACAAAATGACGAAACAAAGTAGAGGTAATGAGATGAAATTTCCCACTAAAACTCTCATGAAAGTAGCGGCAGTTTACGCCTGTGTGTTTCTTGCAATAATCCTAGTTGCCGGTATTACAGCAAATAGGCTAACCTGGGAGTACGTTAATGAGGCTGTCCTCACTTTTCAAGTAAAGAACCCGAGTTTTTATGAAGAGCTCAAGCAAAATGCCACTAGAGAAGGCATAACTGTTGAAGAGTACTATTATCGTCTACTTGCGAAGGCAAAAGGGATTAGAGCTGATAATCTTCTTTTTATGGGTATTGACCTACTTAGAAAAAGTATTGCATACTATCGAGAAAATCCAAAACATGACATTATCCATGCAACAAAGGTTACCCTTATCGTTATGGGGCTTGCCATAGCCTTAATTATTATATTAGCGTTGTCATTAGGATTTAAGCTGGCAAATAGTCAATACCTGGGAACTGTTGAAGGACTGGCTCGGTTTTTTAGTGGAATCCCTTCTTGGTGGGTCGGAGCAATTCTACTAGCTGTTTTTGCAGTTAAGATTAATATTTTTCCAGTTGGAGGTCTAAGAAGTTTCCCAACCGAAAAAGGCTTTTTGGCTTTTCTAGATTTTCTTTGGCACATTATTTTACCCATTGTTACATTGGTCCTCATTTATGTGTGGGAATTCACGATAACTGTTGCTTATGAAGTTAGAAATGAAATTGGAAAGCCGTATATTCTTACAGAAAAAGCTAAAGGGTTACCCGAGAAAGTAATATATTGGAAACACGTACTTAAAAATGTCTCCATAGTTCTAAGCTCTTTTACTGTTCAAAAATTTATTGAGATGTTCACAGATTATATTGTCATAGACGTGCTCTTTAGCCTTGGTGGAATTGGAACGCTTTTTAAAGCGAGCTTTGTTAGAACAGTTGTGCCAAATGTGGGGGTCGTGATAAGTTTTGACTATCGCCTCTTTTTTGTAGTTGCTCTCTTAATATCTGCCATATCTTTCATACTATCACTTCTGCTCGAACTCCTTAAAGGAATACTTGATCCGAGGGTGAGCTAAAATGAAGAGGAAAATCGGAGTAGTATTGCTTGTTCTCCTGGGTCTCTTTGTAGTTTTGTCAAATCTCAGTGTAAGTAGTGATGAAATTGCCAATTGGGTAAACACTAATTATTGGAGAAACAATCCCAAAAAAGCCTATCCATCTTGGTACTGCCTATTTAGTGAGAGAACACCCACAGTTTTCCTAAAGGGTTCAGAGATTGAAAGAGATGGTTTTAGAATGTATCAATTCCTTTACAATCACACATACAAAGACGAACCAAGTGACATTAGGTTTTATAATCTTTCCCAGGGAGAAAAGGTTGAAATTGTAGTTCTAAGACCTGATGGAATATTGGTTCCTCTTTACAATGACACTGCAATAAGTAGCAATTTAACTCTGAACATCGACATGAGAATGGAGGTAATCTCTACCATTTCTAGTGTTTTCAATCTTAGCAGAGAAGAATATGTTTTCACTCCTCCAACTAAGCTTCTTTTTTCTAGCTACAAAGGAAAAACCCTCAAAGGAGAATATGTATTTGAAATTCGAATAAGGGGAAACTCCACGCCATTTGTTGAAATCCTTGGAACTTGCTATGGCATCCTGGGAACAGACTCTTACGGTAGAGACATGTGGGTTGGATTTGTTAAAGGAATGAACAACACACTCTATTTTGCATTCTCCACTACTTTCATCACAGTAGTCTTAGGAGCTTTGCTAGGTCTTCTCTCAGGCTATTTCGAGGGAAGAGTGGCTGGACTATTAACTTTTTTGCTGGAGGTCTTGATAGCTCTTCCAATGCTTCCTTTCCTTGTCCTTCTTGTCTGGCTTTCATCAACTCAGGGAGTAGGCCTCGAAGTAGAAATAAACCCGTTGGTTTTAATGCTTTTTATCGCCATTCTATCCTTAGGAAAGTTTGCAAAAACAGTTAGAATGATAGTTATGAAAGAAAAAGTAAGTGAATACGTCAAAGCCTCAATAAGTGTAGGTGCTAGCTCGTTGTGGATTATAAGAAGGCATATATTTCCAGTTATTAGAGAATTCTCTTTCAGACACTTCACTATTCTTCTTCCAAAGATGGTTGCTCTTGTCTCCGTTCTTGGATTCTTTGGCCTTATTCCAGGGACTAATTGGGGGGTCTTTCATGATTGATGCAATGAATGAGGGAGCAATCTATGGCGGGTATTGGTGGTGGATACTTCCCCCAGGCCTTTTTATGGCAGCTTTAAGTGCAAGTTTTGTCTTAATTTCTTCCAACAAATGATTATTCTAGAATTGCCACTATTCCCTTCCATTTCTTTCCAAAGCATTCTGCTGAGATTACTGTTTTTCCAGTGACTTTTTCGATAAACTTCAATGCGTTTGGACACTTCTTAAATCCCGTAGCTATTGCTACAGTGAATTCATCTATTTGGATTGTCCCAAGCCTCTTTTCACTTCCCAAATACTCTTCTAGCTTTTTTCCAAACTTCCATAGTATCATCCTGGGCTCTGTAATTTTCTCTTTTTTGATGTATTCAAGGATATCATGAAAGCTTGGCAAATATTCCTCTTCTCTTTTTTCTTCTTTTCCAAATAAAGTGAATCTTCCAGTTTGCCACTCACGAAGAAACCACCTTGCGGTTTCTTCAATATTTACTTCACCACCCGCCTTTATAAGACCCCTTCTTTTTCCTATCTCCTCTAGAATTTCCTCCTCGTTTTCAAACTTCTCAATTCCAAATTTCTCTGTTATAGCTTCTTTTCTTGTTTCAAGAATTCTCTTGATTAACTTTAATGCAGGCTTTACAGGATCCCTGATTTTATCTGCCGGAAATCCTCCTTTAATAACTAACTCATCAAAGTCATCTATTGGAACAACACCTGGGGTGTCTAGTAGCCATATCCTTTTAGTTAATCTTATGAGTTGCTTTCCCTTCGTATACCCAGGAATTGGAGCTGTTCCAACTGCATGTTTACCTTTTAACACATTTATTATCGTGCTCTTCCCGACATTTGGATATCCAATTAGAGCGACTTTCACCTTCTCTTTGTCTATCTCTTTAGCCAATTTCTTCAGTTCCTTTCGAAAGATACCAGTTCCCTTCCTTTCTCTAGCTGAAATAAACACAACTGGAATTTCGCTTTTCCTCTTATATTCTTCAGCCCAGTCTTTAGGGACTAAGTCTGCTTTATTCATAACCAATAGAAGCTTTTTACCGCTCTCTAAAACCATCCTTTCAAGTTTCCTGTTTCTGGTTCCTATGGGATCCCTAGCATCGACTACCTCAACAACTATATCTGCCTCATTGATGACCTCCTTTACTATTGCCCATGCCTTCTTCTGCTTCACTTCTGACCACCTCAATTTCAAATATCACTGTTCCACCTTCAGTATAGGGGGGACCTGGGTCTAGACATTGAACATATGCTTTTCCATTCTTTCCGAGACCTACCTCTTCCGGCTTTACGCCTTTTCTTAGAGCTACTAAGTATGGAATTAGAGAGGCAAATGCGTGTGTGCAAATTGCATCTGTTTCTTTGAGGTTCACTTTTGGACCATCTATTACCATTTTGTCTCCAATTTTAAACACTGGGCATTTTCCTCTAATTTCTCTTACTCTTATTATTACTCTCTCCATGCATTTAGTTTCGTGATGAAAATATTTAAATTGATTTGGGTGAGATCATTATTTAGCAAAATCTTAAATAAAGGAAGAGATAAATAGATGTTATAGAGTTAAAGATCACTACGGTGGTGTTGACAGTGGCGGAAGACATCGAAGCTAAGATTAGAAGATTGAGAGAACTGGGAAAAATAGCTGAGAGTAAAGAAGAGACTCCAACCCCAACTCCTGCTAAACCTCCAAGAAGAAGATTTTCAAGGATTGGGACCCTTAGAGAAAAGGAAAGAAGAAAAAGAGTCATCATTGGTGCTGTTGTGTTATCAGTTATAATAATTGCGGGTGTTTTTGCTATATATATGTATTTTGAAAACAAAGCTGTTAGGGAGCTTGAAAATGCAAAAAATGCTAAAATAGCAGAGGTAAATGCTTGCTTTAAGGGAGAATTGGCCAACGATACAGTAAAATTCCAGCTCATAAACAAGATAATGGCAGCGAAAAGTATTGAAGAGCTTGAAAAAATTAACGTAAACCAAATCTGTGAACAAAGAAAGAAAGAGCTTGAAGAAGAGAGAATTAGAGCTGAACAGGAGAGATTGGCCAAAGAGTTAGCGCAACTTAAGAATGATACAAAAGAGTCTATAAAAGCAGCATTTGGTCCTTTATTGCAAGTAGAAGTTCCCGATGAAATTAAGAAGAAAATAGTAAGTACACTCAACGATCTTCTGTCTAAGGTAGATAGTGCAAAAACCAAAGATGAAGTCCTAAGCATTAATGTAGAAGATTATCTGCTACCTCTTTGGAAAGAGGTATACATTTACAAGATTGACTCAATGCCAACCTCTAAGGTCATCTTAAAGAAAGGTGAGGAAAAGAGGATGTATACAAAGGAAGAGGCAAAGCTTATTATCAATAGAATTGGCAGTCTAAGTGAGCTATTGGAATATAACGTTGAAAAAGTAGAACTAGTGCAAGTCGCTCTAGTTCTCAGCAGGGAGAACGTAGTTGGAGGATTCATTGCCCCAGGAGATGAAGTGAAGGTGTATGCTAAGAATGGAACGACTTTCCGAGAAATTGTACCTGAGGGATACGTTGTTACAGCACTACTCTCAACTGATGCTGGTAGGATAACGGTTAGTGAATCACAGCAACAAACAACAACGGCGTCTTCTACATCTTCAACATCCTCCCAACAAATATCATCGACGAGTTACTCTCCAGGTGATGTTACTTATCAGAATTCTCAGCAATCCCAGACCCAATCTTCTGTAACACAAACCACAAGCGAGAGTTTGTCCTCAACTTATACCTATTCAGTCAACTTAGGGGAAATTCTCAAGGCTATAGCGGCAGGAAAGATAAAGGCTCCTGAATCTGTTAGGGCTCAATTGAGCAATTATGGATGGGAAGTGCTTGATCTAGAACAAGAATTTAAGTTCTTGGCATTACCAGAAGATACAAGATTGCTAGTAATAATTGAAGTTCCAAGTGAATTTGTACCCGAAATTCTTAACTGGAAAGACTCCATTGTGGTAGCAAAAGTCTCGAGGTGATAACATGAGGAAAGGAATACTTATATTTGCTCTTATTTCCTTTTTGCTACTTAACACTCCTGTATTAGCGCAGGAGCCTTTGAACAATATTGATTTGCAACCTTTCCTCAAGCTTACAATGAACGTTACTCTCGTAAATACTGGTGAATATCCAAAGTTTATAGCCGTAAATCCAACATATGATTTCAAAACGTTTAGAGAGGGAGATGAATATCTTCTTCACAACACAACAGACTTAATTCAGCTTTCAAAGGCAAATCTTATACTTAATAAGAGGGTAGGATTTTGGATTTATCCTCATGAAGTCCTAAAGGTGGAATTTTCAATAAATATCCCCATGGATTTGGGGGAGTTGTATCTTCAAGACTATGCGGATTTGTGTTATCCCGACTACACTATAACATGGTCAACAAAGAGAATTACATATCCCCCATCTCTTGGCGTAGGCCCACTTTGTGAGGTTGTATACCCCCACCTTATTAATTATCCAATCTTAGTAGATCTAACATCATTTATCCAAGTTAGAGATCCGGAGATAGTAATCTATTCATACTCTGGGGAAGTGGAATTCACTATTACAAATAGAGGACCAAAAACAATGTTTGCCGTTGCACTCCCTCTAATTCCAGTTGATGCTAAAATCTATAGCATAACTCCCAACCCAGACATGAACTACACTGAGTATATGGGTAAATTCTTGCCTACTTATCTTAAATCCCAAGTTCAAAATGCTAAATTCAATTTGACTCAAGAATCTGTACTTTTTGAGTACACTGATACGCTATTATCTACAATGAGCTCACAACAAAATCTTATTCAAAACAGTATAACAACTAACGAAGATATAGTTGACTATCCCATCTGGATTGTGGTATTGGGTGAGAATTCAAGCTTTGATATTAAATATAAGTTCCAATGGGAGTTTACGAGGTGAGAAAGAACATGGAAGAAGATAAAAAGAAAAAGAAATCCTGGATTGATGAGATACTTAGTAGTGATAATTTGAGCTTGGAATCTATACTAAAAAAGAGTGAGGAAGAAAAGCCAAAAAAGGTTAGTGTAGAATCTAAATCCCTCTCACTAGGAGATATTCTTTCTGGCAGGGTTAAGGAGGAAGAAAAGAAAAGAGAGGCATCTCCACTCCAATCTTTACTAGGAGGAGGTCCACCAAAATTAGAGGAAATTTTGAAAAAAGAAGAACCTAAAAGAGAGGAGAAAAAACCCAAAATCGAAAGAGGGGCTCTGGGTCTTCAGGAGATATTAGCGGGCACAACACCAAGAACTACCTCCTATGCAGGAGAAGTGAGAGTCTTAGACGTTTACGGAAATATCAGAATTTTAAAGGTAAAAGGAGAACCTGTTCCTATTTATGAAATTAATATGCCAAAGCTAAGTAAGGAAGAGGAAAGGCTTGTTAAGATGGTTCGAGATAGGGCTATAGTTGAAATACAAATAGATCCA
>NZ_JASKLM010000034.1:0-19981 GCF_030153625.1 Pyrococcus sp.
GTTGATAATGGTTTCGGCTTGCATGTTCCCCCCTTTCTTTTTCTGTGGTAGTGTCTGGGATTTAAACCTGACGCCCCACTGCTTATCCTGACAGTATCGATGTTATACAGAAAAAGCTTAAATATTGAAAGCTCCCTTAACTCCGTTTATTACCATTTGAACTGCCATTGATGCTAAAATTAGACCCATCATTCTTGTTATCACTTTAATCCCAATGGTTCCCAACTTTTGATGTATTTTATTAGCGGCTGAAAGAACTATCCAGACTGTAATCCCTATTGCAACTATAACTAGTAGGACTATAGATTTCTCAGCCATTGTAGGGCTTTTGGCCATGTAGAGCATTGTGGTAGTTATGGCACCTGGGCCTGAAAGTAAAGGAATTGCGAGTGGAATTATAGCTATCTCCTCAAGTGTTACAGCTTCTTCGCTGAGATGTTCTTCTTCACTTATTTTTATAGAAGAAATCTTCCCAGAGAGCATCTCGAGAGACATTCTAAAGAGAATTATCCCTCCAGCTATTGAAAAAGCATCTGTAGATGCTCCGAAGAACTTGAAAATCCACTCTCCTACTAGGGCAAAAACTAGTAGAGTAAGTGTAACTGTAGTGGAAGTTTTCCTTATCATTTCCTTTCTCTTTTCTGGACTTAAATTTCTAGTTACTGCTATAAACACCGGAACAGCACCTATTGGGTTAGTTATTGCGAAAAGACCTCCATAAAAAAGTAAAAAGTCTTTTAGGACTTCCATTGGTATCACCTCTTTCAATAACTTTTTAAGTTTAAAATTCTTTTTTCTCCTGGGGATTATTGGTGTTTGAGAACTTTATCTCAAATCTCTCCTCGTACATTCTAAGTATTTCAGGGGGAGACATAGTAGTCGTTTCCATATATGCTGGACTATTTGTTAGTCTTATGACAACTTTAGGGGCTTTGATAGCTATAATTGCCCACAAGCTTCCTGAATGGAGCGTAGATATTAGCCTTTCTTTTGCAGCAGGAGTCATGGTTGTGGCTAGTTTTACAAGCTTAATTCTCCCAGGAATAGAGCTTTCGGGTAGGTTCTTACCCGTGGGGATAGGTATTTTTCTTGGAGTGCTCCTTATATATTTGATTGACAACTTACTTCCCCATGAACATTTAGTTAAGGGATATGAGGGTCCTAAAGAACTGAGAGAGAAACTAAAAACAATTTGGCTAATAATTTTTGCTGTTATAATTCATAATTTACCCGAAGGTTTAGCTGTGGGCACTTCTCTTGTTTATAACATTAAGGATGGTCTCGTGACTGCAATTGCAATTGGAATCCAGGATCTCCCTGAGGGGACAGTTGTTTCTCTCCCCTTAGCCTCTATTCAGAAGAAGCGTCTAACTCCTATAGCTATGGGAGCTTTGAGTGGAATAGCTGAGATGATAATGGTTGTCTTGGGAGCGCTGCTTTTCTCTACTTTCCACAGCTTCCTCCCTTATGGACTAGGATTGGCTGGAGGAGCAATGCTTTATGTTACAGTGAAGGAAATGATTCCAGAAATATATAGAAGAGAAGAAAATGAAAAACTTGTGACACTAGGGTTTTTCCTAGGATTTTACATAATGCTCTTTTTGGACTCAATGCTGGGTTAGCTTTTCTGGCTCATCTTTTAATAGCTTCTAGGAAAGGAGTGTGTTTTTACAAAGCAGACTAACGTTGTTAACGCAGTCCTTCATATCTGGGCAGTTTCTGTTTTGAGTTCGTTAAATTTAAGTTAAAATAATTTCAATAATTCCATAGGTGGTTGTGGATGAAAATTGAACTCCCTAAACCCAGGCTAAAGAGTGATGTTAGTTTAGAGGAAGCGATTTTTAAGAGGAAGAGCATTAGGAGGTACAAGAATGAACCTTTGACCCTTGAGGAGCTTTCTCAGCTCTTATGGGCAGCGGCTGGAAAGAATGCTTGGGGAAAGAGAAATTACCCAAGTGCTGGAGCATGTTATCCCTTGGAAGTTTATGCTGTGGTCTCAAACGTTGAAAATCTTCCACCTGGGTTGTACCACTACAACGGAGAAGAGCACACTCTTGAACTCATTAGAAAAGGTGATCTTAGAGAAGAGCTTGCTGAGGCCTGTTTAGGTCAAAGGTGTGTTGCTACGGCACCAGTAAATATAGTGATAGTCGCTCACTTTGAAAGAACAACTTCTAGGTATGGGGAGAGAGGGATCAGGTATGTGTATATGGATACAGGACACATGGGACAGAATATCTACCTCCAAGCTACTGCTTTGGGTTTGGGTACTGTGGCTGTTGGAGCATTCTACGATGAAAAAGTAAAAGAAGTGCTTGGAGTGGAAGGTCATCCAGTTTATGTATTTCCAGTTGGTAGGCTTCTCTGAATTAATTCCCTTACAGCTTCTCTTATCTTTTCTTCATCCTCTGGGGAGAGAAGTCCTTTGCTTTCAATGGTCATTACATGGTCAAATTTGCTCCTCATTATCATGCTTTCTATTTTCTTCCCTGCCACTCCTCCCCAGCCAAAGGTTCCCACTATTAATACTGGCTTTTCATAGTTTGCTTTATCTATAATTTCATAGAGGAGATATCTTATCCTGGGATGTATATCAGCTTCATATGTTGAAACTCCAATAACTATTGCCTCAGCACTCGGAATCTCACCGAGAATATCGCTTACAGCTGGAGCCACCTTATCTGTATACTTGTACACCACAGGCCTCATTCCGTGTTTCTTCAGCTCATCTATAACAATGTTTATTTTCCTCTCCACAAATCCATACATTGAATCGTAAACTACAAGCACTTTTCCTTTTTCTGCTCTACCAGCTCCCACTTCTTCATAGTGCCTAAATATTCTGATAGGATCTCTTCTCCATACTAATCCGTGCCCAGGGAGAATCATTTTTACGTCCTTTACTATGCCAAGCTCCTTTAGCTTTCTTATATTTTCCAGAATGTACTTATGATAGTGCCCTATTACGGTGACAATGTACTTTGTGACATAAGGTAGGTATTTCTGAACTACTTCCTCATTACTGTCATCTATCTCTTCGGGAATTGAGTACCCTCCACCAGCGTCGCAAGAGAATATTATCTTGTCTTCAACCAAGTACGTTATCATTGTATCTGGCCAGTGAAGCCAAGGAACTGCTACAAAGCGGAAGGTCTTTCCTCCTATCTTCATTTCTTCTCCATCTTTTACTACCTTAAAGTTCTCTATGACCTTCTTTCCATAAAAGCCTTCGAGCAGGTTCTTTGCGAACTGGGTTCCTATTATCGTGGCTTTGTATTCATTCTCCTCTAGAACCCTGGGAAGAGCTCCACTGTGGTCTGGTTCAGTGTGGTGAACTATTATGTGTGTTATCTCTTTTGGATCAACTAGCTTCTTTAGTGCATCCATGAATAAATCCTCATAATCCTTCTTTACTGTGTCAAACAAAACAACAGCATCATTAAGCTTTAGAAGGTAGGAGTTGTAGGTTATTCCTTCTGGTATGTCCCAGGTTGCCTCAAAGTACTTTATCTGATCATCATCAACCCTTATTAGATATAGCTCCATATCATCCGTTAACTTCTCAATCCAAACCTTTGGCATTTTTTCTTCACCCCATTATAGTTTGAAACTAAAATATAAAAGTTTTTTCATGTTTTTAACAAATTAAATATTTCGTCTAAGTTTGGAAGCTCCCTAATCGGATAAACCTTGTAGAAGATTATCTTCATATCCTCGTTTATTAGTATATTGGCCCTTTCTGAAAATCCATCTTTTTCTCTGAATACTCCATATAGCTTCGCAACTTGACCATGTGGCCAGAAGTCACTTAGAATTCTTAATTTTTTAAGGCCTATATGATCAGCCCATGTCTTCTTTGAGGGGACAGGATCAACGCTTATTCCAACTGGAATTACGTTTAAGGATTCAAACTTTTCATAATTATCTTCTAATTCTCTCATCTGCTTTTCACATATTTTTGTCCAGGCCAAAGGATGGAAAGAAAGCAAAACTTTCTTTCCTCTAAAGTGGCTTAGTTGAAATTCTTTTCCATACTGATCTTTTAAAACAAAGTCTGGAGCCTCGTCTCCAATCTTCATTTTCTTTCACCTCTTGCTTTCAAAGAACTTTTTAACTAATTCAATCTTGGGATCACGCATCCATAATGGTCTCTTATTTCTCCTATACGCTGGAACTTGCTCCTCAAATGTAGGTTTTTCATTGATGTAGAATATTCCTAGGGGGAGGGGATCTGTTTCTATGGCTCTCTTAAAAGCTTCAATTCTATCATAGGGATCATGATCTTTCATCCAATAAGTATGCTCTTTGTACCAAGAATATGTGTTGAGTTTGTTAAAAGATACACATGGCTGGAATATATCAACTATTGCCAATCCTTTGTGCTTTATTGCCTGCTTAATTATCTCAACACTCTCCTTAAAATACCCAACAAAAGTTCTTGCAACGAAAGAGGCTCCTAAGGCAATTGCTAATGCAATTGGATTTAAAGGCTCTTCAAAAACTCCCCAAGGCTGTGTGGGAGTTTTCATTCCAATTGGGGTTGTGGGTGAAGCTTGTCCTTTCGTCAAGCCATAAATTTGGTTGTTATGAATCAAAACTGTTATGTCGGGATTCCTTCTAATGGCGTGGAGGAGATGATTGCCACCTTCTGCGTACATGTCACCATCTCCACCTTCAGCAATAACCGTTAGGGAAGGATTTGCCGCTTTTACAGCTGTGGCAATTGGGATTGCCCTTCCATGAAGGGTGTGGTATCCATTCACGTTAATATAATGGGGCATTTTAGCAGCCTGTCCAATTCCACTAATTATCACAACTTCAGTAGGCTTTAAGTTTAGCTCAGAAAATGCTTCAATTAGGATATTTCTAATGCCAAAATTGCCACACCCAGGGCACCAAGCTACATCTTTACTTCCAGGTCTGTTAGGTTCGAAAATTTCTTTAGAAATCATTTAATCACCTCCTTAAGACTCTCATAAACTTCTTCAACTGCAAAAGGACGGCCATCATATTTTAATATCTTGTGATCAACTTTTATGTCAAGCTCTTTCTTCAGAAGATCAGCAAATTGGCCCGTGATGTTGTTTTCTACTGCAATTAATGTTTTTCCAGTTAGAATATCTTTTATCTTTGGATTTAGGGGGTATAGCCAGCTAAAGTGTACATGTGCAACATCGTCTCTTTTGAGTAGTTCTAAAGCTTCCTCCACTATGTGGAAAGTTGAACCCCAGGATATGACATAGAATTTAGCGTCTTCCCTTCCAATTATCTTTGGGAAGGGAGCGTTTCTTTTTATAGTTTCTAACTTCTTAATAGCTCTCTTTTCTTGCATTTTCCTTGTTATCTCAGCATCTTCCGTTATATCTCCCCATTCATCATGCTCATTTCCGTTTGCTACAACAACATCCTCCCCATATCCTGGAATTGCTCTTGGAGAAATTCCATCTTCAGTTAATTTGTATCTCTTATACCCTTTCTCTGCCTTTACTATGTATTTCTCAACTTTTACCTTTGAAACGTCAGGTTCTGGGAGGTTATAGTAGGAATCCACAAAGTACTGATCTGTAAGTATTATAACTGGGACTTGGTATTTATCTGCAAGGTTAAAGGCCTCTGCAGTTAAATAGAAGGCCTCCTCTAAAGTCCCTGGGGCTAAAATTATTCTAGGAAAGTCTCCGTGACCAGCATGCAGAACTAAGTTTAGGTCACCTTGCATTGTTCTTGTTGGAAGACCGGTTGCTGGGCCCGGTCTTTGGGCTAAATGAATTACCACAGGATTTTCAGCCATTCCAGCTAAGCTTATGGCCTCACACATGAGAGCAAATCCTCCTCCAGATGTGCTTACCATTGCTCTAGCTCCCGCGAACCAAGCTCCGAGTGCCATGTTTATTGCAGCAATTTCATCTTCAGCTTGCTCAACTACGATTTCAAATTCCTCAGCATGTTGGGCAGCAAAAGTTGATACCCCTGTGGACGGGCTCATTGGGTAAAATGATAAAAAGTTCATTCCTCCAGCTAGAGCTCCAATTCCAACAGCCTCAGTTCCACTTAGTAGTATTTCTTCCTTAACCTTCTCATCGGGTTTAATTTCTACTACAATTTCTCCTTTCTCTCTGATGCTCCTCCCAATGTTGTATCCTTCTCGAACTGCTTCGACGTTCTTCTCCACAATCTTTTCACTTTTTCCTTTGAAATAATTCCTTATTTCTGATTCTATGATTTCTACGGGAACACCAAAGAGTCCAAAAATCAAACCTGCGGCTACGGTATTTAAGTAAAGTTGGCTTCCAACCTTTAGAGCAGTTTTAGTTAATGGAATTTCCACTAAGTTTATCTTTCCTAAAAATTCCTCCTCCACGTTCTCTTTTTCACCAAGCACTATTGTGTTATCACTAATTCTGTCTTTTACCCAGGTTAAAGTGCCTTTCTTGAAGGGAACCAATAAGTCTATTCTCTTTACGAATGCCCTAACACGTCTAGAAGCGATCCTTATCTCTGTGGTGTTTATTCCTCCCCTAATTCTCGACATGTACTCTTTAGTTCCAAAAACATGGTATCTAGCTTTCTTTAAAGCGTGTGTTAACAGAACTTCTACTGTTTGAATGCCCTGTCCTGCGGCTCCACCAAGAACTATAGAGACATCATCTTTTATAACTTTCATACCCACCACCACTTTTTCAATTTAGATATATTCCCAAACTCCTTCTCCTCTAAAGTTGTGCACTATTGTTTTTGTTGTAGTTAACATTTCGAGGGAATATCCAATTCCTTCTCTTCCTATTCCACTATCTTTCATTCCTCCAAAGGGATAATAACCAATTCCGTGCCTAGGATATTCGTTAATAAATACACTTCCAACCTCGAGTTTTCTTGCAACTTTTCTTGCCCTTTTTTCAGAGGTTGTAAATACTGCAGCATCAAGACCAAACCTAGAGGAGTTTGCTATTTCAATTGCTTCGTCTTCATCTTCAACCTTTATCAACAAGGACAGTGGGCCAAAGACGTCTTCGTTAAATGCCCTAAGAGTAGGCAATATATCTTTGCTTACTTCAAGCACTATGGGCCACACATAATTTCCTCTTCTCCTAAATTCAAGCAATGGTTTTGCTCCTTTTTCCACAGCATCTTTGTAGACTTCTTCAATGAAATTTGCTGACTCTTCATCAATCAGTGGGCCCATTATTGCATCTTCCTCTTCTAATGGGTTTTTGGGTTCTATCTTTGAGAGCTTTACAATAAGTTTTTCTTTGAATTGGGTATATATACCTTCCTCAACTAGTATTAATCTTATTGCATCACATCTTTGGCCAGAATACGATACAATTCCCTTAACAATTTTTTCAACGCTCTCTTCTATGTTTGCATCATCTAGGACAATAGCTGGATCCTTTCCGCCAAGCTCTAAGTGATAGGCTTTTATTCCTCCTGTCCTTATTATATGTTCTCCAACTTCAGTGCTTCCTGTAAATGTTATAGCTCTTATTCTCTTGTCTCTTACAATATCATCCATGAATCTGCCAGGGACAGTTAACAGTGAAAAGCTTTCTTTAGGTAATCCTGAAAGTTCTAGAATTCTTGTAAAGAGTATCGGAGCTAATGGATCGACTGAAGCTGGCTTTAGTAAGACTGCATTTCCGCTTAATAATCCAGGAATAACTTTAGTTGCTGAGATAAACAAAGGATAATTAAAGGGGCTTATGGCTAATATCAGCCCGTATGGTTCCCTCTTTACAATTCCCTCACTTTCAAGAGTCTCTTCACTCCAGTCTCCTGGGATATAATCTCCTATAAGTTTTCCAAATTCAAAAGTAGTCTTTTCTAACCTCTCTATTGTTGCCTTCACTTCGCCTATTGCATTGCTCTTTGGCTTTCCGGCATCAAGGACTAATGTGCTTACAAAGTCATCAAAGGCTTCCTTCATTATCTCAGCAGCTTTTAAGAAGCTATTAATTCTTTTTTCTCCTGGATAATCTCTTATTTTCTCCCGCCCAACTTCATAAGTAGTGGATATGGCTTCTTCTATTTGCTCCCTACTTAAAATGGAAACTCTGGCAATGACCTCTCCATTTATTGGACTTTTAATGTCCTTAAGTTTTTCTCCATATACCCATTTCCCAGCAATGTACGTCTTGAACTCAGGAATACCATCTTCTCCGATCTCATAAATTTCGTCAAATATCTTATGGTGTATAAATTTGGACATTTTTACCCACCATGATATAATATAGCTCATAATTTATAAAATTTACTCATTTTTAATTCCAGATGACCATAATTGTCAAGCAAGAAAAACATTTTAATGGAAAAAAATAATAGGGTATTATGGTGATTTCCATGGAAGTTACTGAGAAGGAGATTTTTGACATTGCCATAAACTCTGAAATTAGGGCCAAGGAGGCGTATGAAAAGTTAGCTTCTATGACTAAGAGCGAGATAATTAGAGAGGAGCTTTTATTTTTGGCAAGTGAAGAGGAGAAACACAAGGAAATCATCAAGAAAATTGCCGAAAAATATGAAGTCTCCGAAGAGGAAGGTAAGAAAGTAAAGCTGGAAGTTCTTGGTGAATTTAAGGTAATAGCTGAAAAGATGAGTGATATAATAAAGAAGCCCGATGTAAATATTGACGAGATATACGAGGTAGCTATGGAAGCGGAGCTGGTAAGTGAAAAGTTTTACAGGGAATTATCCAAATATGCTGCAACTGAGAGTGCAAAAATCCTTCTTGAAATGTTGGCTGATATGGAAAGGAACCACTACAATATTTTAAAGAAACAATATGATTACATAACTCGCTATCCTGACATATACAAGGAAGAATTCTATGACCAGCTTATGAAGGACATTAACTTTAACTTCTGAAGATGAAAGTTATGCAAATTTCACCCCTTTTTCCCTGTATATTTTTAAGAAGAATCAATCGATTCGTTGGATTAGTGAAAATTGAAGGGGAAGTTGAAAGAGCTCTCATCACAAATACTGGTAGACTAAATGAGTTTATGATTCCAGGAAAAATTGGGTATTGTGCCCCAAAGATAAGAGGTAAAACCAGGTACATTCTTCTCGGATTTGAAGATCATGAGGGTATAGCAATCATTGATACTAGACTCCAGGGAAGGGCCTTTGAAGAAATAATTGAGAGAGGATTATTTTCTGGATTAGAAAACTGTAGAATAGCGAAGAGGGAACCAAGAGTTGGAGAATCTCGACTAGATTATTTGCTTGAATGTTCAAAAGGAGAGAAGATATTCGTAGAAACTAAGAGTGCGGTTTTGAGAGAAGGAGAATATTCAATGTACCCGGGATTGTCCGTCGGTAAGAGGTCGGAGGCATATAAAAGAGCTAATAAGGTTGGCAAGGGAGGGAAAAAGAGCTATGATAGTATTTATAGGAGCACTACCAAACGTGAGCAAATTTAAACCCTACGAAAAAGGGGATCCAAAAATTGCTGAATTGTTAAAGGAGGCCCTTAAGGCGGGGGTAGAAATTAGGGCGTTAGGGCTTCACATGGAACATAACGGGGAAATAATATATAGAGGAGAGCTAAGAGTAGAAATCTAAAATCTCTTTTTCCAGTTTTGTTGCTCTTCTTATATCGTTAAAAATTACCGCTCCAACCATTTTGTTGTTTTCATAGAAAACTTTTGTATTTTCATCAATCCATTCTCCTTCTCCCTTTGTATTTCCTATTATTGCAATTTGAAGTTTTCCAAACTTAAATATTGTTGATCTAAATTTGAAATTATACTTACGGGGCTGGCCTTTCAGTATATCTGCTAAGGCCTTTGCCTGCTCCATAGCAGCTTTTGCAGTTCCAGATATTATCCCAGAATACTCTGCACAATCTCCTATCGCATAAACATCCTTTGCTGATGTTCTAAAGTTATCATCTATTAGTATTCCTCTTCCCGTGTATATTCCACTCCTCCTAGCAAGCTCAACATTTGGGACTCCCCAATAGCGCATATCTTTACTTTTCCTTCAATAAAGCCCGAATTCGTGAGTACTCCTTCTTCATTTGCCTCAAGCAATTCTGAATTTAAGAAAAACTTTACGCCCATTTCCTGGAGTTTCTCTTTTATCATGGAACTGAGCTCTTCGTCCAATCCCAGAAACGTTGATCCTCTATGAATAAGCTTTACATGGTATCCAGCTTCGGCAAGATTACCAGCAAGTTCAAGCCCTATAAATCCTCCTCCAATAATTATTGCTTCCCCACTGTTCTCTATGTTTTCCTTTATCCTGTCAGCATCAAAAATAGTTCTTAAGGTTAGCAAGTGTTCTTTTCCCTTAACCTGGGGCTCTCTAGCTCTAGCTCCTGTTGCTAGAACAAGAACATCATAAGACACTTCCTCCTTGTCAGTAATTACCACTTTTCTTCCCCTATCGATGACTTTGGCCTCTTCTCCTATTCTAATTTCAATCCCTCTCTTTCTATACCAATCCAGAGAATAAGGAAAGAGCTTGTCCCTAGAAATGAATCCTGCTATATAGTGACTCAGCATGGGTTTGGAGTAGTAAGGAACTGGCTCTTTATCGATAATTGTGATTTCATAAGTATCGGAAAGTTGCTTCGCTATCTCAACTCCTCCTGGTCCATTTCCAACAATAACTACTCTCATTTTATCACCGTGCACCTCTATACTCTGGTCCAAAGAGTATCTCTAGCTGGGAACTAATGTAAGTGGGTGGTGCCTCTATGTATTCAGGCTTCCCTTCTACAACATCTTCTAAGAACTCTTTGTGAGCTCTCAGCGACTCATAGTGGCCCCTTTCTTGGGTTGCAAGGAACTTGAAAATTTCTCTGTGTTCTGGCATTTTTTCAGCGAGATATTTGTATACTCTTTCTGCAGTTCTTTCGTTAGTCAGGGCTATTTTCATGGCCTCAATTAGGTTTCTAACCGTTTTAACTTCTGTTGTGGTTTCCGCAAATGGTATTCCTTCAGGAATGGGGTAGTTTTCATCTCCAAACTTGCTTTTGTATATCTTCAGAAGAATGTCTCTATGGCCTCTTTCGGCCGTGGAAAGTTGGATAAAAAATTCCTTTAGTAATCCTCCAAGCTTTGTGGCTAGTTCAGAATAGAATTTTTCTGCATCTTCTTCAGAGGCGATTGCATATCCGAGAATTTCTCTAATCGAAAGGGTTTCTAACTTTTTTACAATTTCTTCCTCAATGTTCATTTGTATATCCCCCCAATATATAGTCTCTGAGACTATATTTACCTTACGGAAAAATATTTGTATCTCCTAAAATATTGGCTAAGTTGGTGAGTAGTATGAACGAACTGGAAGCTTTAGCATTAGCATTAGAGATAGAGAAAAGGGAGTTAAACTTCTATCTAAAGTTGGCGAAAAAAGCTAAGGATGAAAGAGCCAAGAAAATGTTTTTGTTCTTAGCCCAGGAGGAAGCTGGACACTGGGAGGTTTTTGAGAAAAAGTTTTTGGAAGAAGTAGTCAAAAAGTGTGAGTTACCAAAAGTGAATGAAGAACTTATGGAAAAACTAATAGTGAAGGCTGATGAGGAAAGATTAAGCGAGGTAGATGCTGTAAAGATAGGAATGGAGCAGGAAAAACTTACCTGGGAATTTTATGAAAAAGCTGCCCAGGAAAGTAAGGAGGAGAAAATCAAGAAGATATTCGAAGAGTTGGCAAAGGTAGAAAAAGCCCACTATGAGCTCTTGAAGGCTCAATATGATTCAGTCATGAAAACTGGAATATGGATGGATTATCAAGATTTTAGCTTGGAAGTTGAGTAAAGATTCAGTCAAAAAATTCACAAATTTCACTTTTCCTATTTTTCTTCCATAAGCTAATGATTTCAATAGAACATAGAATCTGAATGCGACTAAACTTCTGTTACATGAAGTGATAGGGCATTGTGAAAGTCAATTTTAAGTTTTTTTGAAAAACTAAGTAGGTTTGAAATTTGCACCTTTTAAATTTTTTAAGAAACCTTTATAATCTAGAACCAAAAAAGAATATAATGGTGATCTCTATGCTCTCAATAAATCCAACTATAGTAAGTAGAGATAGGCCATATTCCAAGGAAGAACTAATGGAGATTCTGAGGTTAGCAATTATAGCTGAGCTTGATGCAATAAATCTATATGAGCAAATGGCAAGATATTCCGAAGATGAAAACATAAGAAAGGTTCTTCTTGACGTTGCAAGGGAGGAAAAGGCCCACGTTGGAGAATTTATGGCACTCCTTCTAAATTTGGATCCAGAACAGGTAACTGAGCTAAAAGATGGATTTAATGAGGTCAAAGAATTAACTGGAGTAGAAACCCACATAAATGATAGCAAGATGGAGGAATCTGAAATGGAATATTTTGAGAAGCTAAGAAATGCTCTTTTGGATGGAATAAATAGGAGTAGGTCTTTATTAAAACATTTGCCAGTAACAAAGATAGGGGGACAGTCCTTTAGGGTTGATGTAATCAAATTTGAAGATGGGGTTAGGGTGGTAAAGCAAGAATACAAGCCAATTCCATTGTTAAAGAAGAGATTCTATGTCGGAATAAGAGAACTCAACGATGGAACTTATGACGTCTCTATAGCAACTAAGGCCGGGGAACTTTTGGTCAAAGACGAGGAATCGCTAATAATAAATGAGATTTTATCCACAGAGGGAATTAAGAAAATGAAACTTTCTTCCTGGGATAATCCAGAAGAAGCGCTCAATGATTTAATGAATGCACTACAAGAAGCCTCAAACACTTCATCTGGACCATTTGGACTAATAATTAATCCAAAAAGATACGCAAAATTGCTAAAGATTTACGAGAAGAGTGGAAAGATGCTAATTGAAGTGCTAAAAGAAATATTCAAAGGAGGAATTATCATTACTCCTAACATCGATGAGAATAAGGTAATAGTGTTTGCCAATACACCAGCCGTTCTTGACATTGTAGTTGGCCAAGACGTGACTCTACAAGAGTTAGGGCCTGAAGGAGATGAAGTTGCATTCTTAGTTAGTGAGGCTATTGGAATAAGAATAAAGAATCAAGAGGCAATAGTAGTCTTAGAGTGAAGTTCATGGACCTACGTGCATCATTTGACTGTACATTTCCCAATCGAGTAAGAGCTCATACTTTGCCCTTAAGGTGTAGTAGTGCCCTCTTTCCATATCTGCTAGATATCTCATAAGCCTTTTCTTTTCTTCTTCCTTTACCATTTCCTCAAGCTTTAGGTAAAACTCTGCAGCAATCTCTTCTGCTTTCATTGCCCAGCGAATTAAGTCTATTATATCCTGCACTTTTTCAAGCTCTCTAGCAACGGGCTGGAGCTCCGGGCCAATATGCTCTTCTGGAAAGACAACCTCTTTTCCTGGGAACATTTGAGAATATAATTTCCTTAGCAATGCTTCATGCTTCCTCTCTTCTTCAGCAAGCCAATTAATTTTTTCTTTTAGAGCTTCAATATTTATTTTTTCGGCTAAACTTTTATAAAATTCTCTAGCTCCAATTTCAGCCTTTATAGCCATTCCCAAAAGTTCTTCAAGGGAAAAATCAACCATTTTTTCAATTGGGAGACCTTCTCTAACTTCAATTGTCATATAATATCACCAGATATTAATATTCCACACTAATATATCACTTTTTCTTTTCAAAAACTCCAATTGTATTATTTCGAAGGTCGTAGACGTAGACATTGTCGAACATCACAAGTGCAAACTTCTCAATTATATCTCCAACTATTTTTGAATAGGCCATTGCGGCTCCTCCTAGAATGTTATACTCAACTTGACTTTCGAACCTAAGCCACACTTTGAGGGTTTTATCCTTAACTTCTAATCCTGCAACAACACCTGAGTCGAGAATATTATCTCCAGTAACTGGGTCTATGATTTCCTTCATCTTTTCTAGAACTCTTTTGTATTCCTCTGGCCATTCTCTTCCGGGATAATATATTTTCATTTTTCTCACCTCAAGCTATTTGGAATATCTTAATTGAATTAGTTCCAATTGTCTTCTCTATTGGCTTCCCTTCTGTCATCAAAACTATGTCATCGCTTTCCACGAGACCCAATCCTTTTATAAGCCTCACTATATCGTTCTCATCGAATCCCTCGTCTAGGCAGAAGGGATAAACCCCATAGCTGAACATGAGGTTGTTGCACACTTTTTCATTTGTTGAGAAAGCTAAAATCCACTGTTTGGGCTTAAACCTTGAAATTAACCTAGCTGTCCTTCCCGTCCTGGTGGGAGTTATTATAAACTTAATATCTATTGTGCATATTGCGTCAATTATACTTCTAGTGATCGCCTCTTTTATTGTCCCCTTTTTAGTTTCTATGAATTCTCTCATATTCCTTAATCCAAAACTTTCTCTATATTCCTCAGTAACCTTGGCTATCTTTCCCATCATCTCCACAGCCTCAATGGGGAATTTTCCAATGGCTGTTTCCTCTGAAAGCATAACAGCATCTGTTCCATCGAGAATTGCGTTTGCAACGTCCGTAACTTCAGCCCTTGTTGGCACTTTCTCCGTTGTCATTGATACAAGCATTTGTGTTGCTGTTATTACTGGCTTCCCTTCCATATTGGCCTTCCTAATCAATGTTTTCTGAAGAATTGGCAATTGTTCTATTGGCATCTCTACTCCTAAATCTCCCCTAGCAATCATAATTCCATCAGCGGCATTAAGAATCTCGTCAAAATTCCTCACGGCATCGGGTCTTTCGATCTTTGCAATCACAAATATATCCCCGGCATTGTTTTTCTCAAGGAAACTCTTGACCTTTAGAACATCATAAACGCTCCCAACGAAACTTAATCCTACAGCATCTACACCCTGTTCAATTGCAAATTTCATAATTTCGAAGTCTTTTGGAGTTACAGCCTCAACTGGGAGGTAGGCCTTGGGTATATTAATACCTTTCCTCGAGAAGAGTTTCCCTCCAGAAAGAACAACTGCTTCAACTTCGTCCTCTCTAACATCCTCCACTCTTAGAACTATGTATCCGTCGCTGAGGTATATAATATTTCCCTTTGATACCAACTTTGGAAAGTCTTTGTACTCCACTGGTATCGTGGTTTCGTCACCTTCAACCTCTTTTGTCGTTAATACTACTTTTTCTCCTCTTTCCAGCTCCACGTAACCTCCTTTTATCTCACCAACCCTTATTTTTAATCCAGGTAGATCTGCAAGTATCGCTACCCTCCTCTCCAATCTTTGTGATTCCTCTCTTATTATCTCTATGACCTTCGCATGTTCTTCAAAATTTCCATGGGAGAAGTTTATTCTTGCAACATTCATCCCAGCTTTAATGAGTTGCTTTATCATTTTTCTTGAATTAGTTGCCGGTCCTATTGTAGCTACGATTTTTGTTTTGTGAGATGGTAGCTCCATACCTCTTCCCCTTACCTTTTTTGTACATCAAAAACAATAAAAATACTTCGCTAGAAGATTTGACCATGAGAGCGGTTGGAGTTGACCCAGGAACCAAGAGCTTTGATGTAATTGGACTCGAAAATGGAAAAATTAAGCTGGACTTAAGCTTTCCGAGTGAAGTTGTCGCAGAGGCCCCAGAGAAAATAGTTGAAGAGATAGAGAGATTTAGTCCAGACATAGTTATAGGCCCGAGTGGATATGGAGTCCCTCTCAAGCACATTTCTAAGCTTACTGAAAGAGACAGATTTGAAATGACCCTCGTAAGAGAGGAGGAAATGAAGAAGATTCCTGTTCTTATAGGCCTCCAAAGAATGGTCGATATCATGGCCGAGAAGAAACTAAACGTTTGGTTTATCCCTGGAGTGATTCACCTTCCTACAGTTCCGGAGTGGAGGAAGTACAATAAGATTGACATGGGAACTGCGGATAAAATGGCAATTACAGTTTTGGGAATTTATGATCAAGCAAAGAGGTTAGGAATTGAGTATTCTGAGGTATCTTTTGTTCTTCTGGAGGTAGGCTTTGGGTATAATTATGCGGGAGCTGTTAAGGGCGGAAAAATAGTTGATGGTATTGGAGGAACTATCTTTCCGGGGCCTGCATATGTTAACAGCGGTGCTCTTGATGGGGAAGTTGCATACTTAATGGGAAGATTGGAGAAGGTTCACCTGTTCTGGGGTGGAGGTTCAGTGATAGCAACTGGAAATATAATCCCTCCCGAGGAATTTGCCAAGAGGCTCGATGAGGAACCCTTTGCAAAAGCTTGGGAAGCTATGAAAGATGGCTTTTTGAAAGCTGTAGCTTCAGAGCTTGCGATCGTTGAAGATGCTAAGGAAATAATTCTCTCTGGGAGACTAATGAGAATTGAAAAGCTGAGAAAGGAAGTAAAGGACTTGTTTGAAGATAAATTCAAGCTTCCTGTTGTTAAGCTTAAAGGTTTGGAAGGAAAAGCAAAGGAAGCTGCTCAGGGAAGTGCAATAATTGGGGATGGTTTAATGGGAGGAGAGTTTAAAGATTTGGTTGAGTGGGTCGAAATAAAGGGAAGTAAGGGAAGTGTCTTGGATTGGATAAAACTTCCCTTAAACATCTGAATTTCTCTGCACTAAAATTTTTAACCAATGGTTTTAAACCTGAGATGGGTGAGATAATGGAAAAGAAAAGAGTTGTCATAATTGGTGGCGGAGCGGCAGGAATGAGCGCTGCTTCTAGAGTAAAAAGGTTAAGGCCTGAATGGGACGTTAAAGTTTTCGAGGCAACGGAGTGGGTGAGCCACGCTCCTTGTGGTATCCCTTATGTAGTTGAAGGCATTGCACCAAAAGAAAAGCTCATGCACTATCCTCCAGAAGTGTTCATTAAGAAAAGAGGAATTGACCTTCACTTGAAAGCTGAAGTTATTGAGGTTGATACTGGATACGTGAGAGTTAGAGAAAATGGAGAAGAGAAGAGCTATGAGTGGGATTATCTGGTATTTGCCAACGGTGCTTCTCCTCAGATTCCTGAGATAGATGGAATAGACTTGCCTGGAGTATTTACGGCTGATCTACCTCCAGATGCTGTGGCAATAACAGAATACATGGAGAAAAATGAAGTAAAGAACGTTGTGATTATAGGAACTGGGTATATAGCTTTAGAAATGGCTGAGGCCTTTGTTGCTAGAGGAAAGAATGTAACTCTAATTGGGAGAAGTGAGAGAGTTCTTAGAAAGACCTTTGACAAGGAAATAACGGATATTGTAGAGGAGAAACTTAGAAAGCATTTGAACTTGAGGTTACAGGAGAAAACTCTTGCCATAGAAGGAAAGGAGAGGGTAGAAAGAGTTGTTACAGATGGAGGAGAATACAAGGCTGATTTAGTAATAATAGGGACAGGTATAAAGCCCAACGTCGAATTAGCAAAACAATTGGGAGTAAAAATAGGGGAAACCGGTGCTATATGGACCAACGAAAAAATGCAGACTAGTGTTGAAAATGTCTATGCCGCTGGAGATGTTGCCGAAACTAAACATATGATTACTGGGAGGAGGGTGTGGATTCCCTTAGCTCCTGCAGGTAATAAAATGGGGTACGTTGCTGGAAGCAACATAGCCGGAAAAGAGATAGAATTCCCAGGAGTCCTGGGAACTAGTATTACTAAGTTTATGGATTTGGAAATCGGAAAAACTGGATTAACTGAAAGTGAGGCTGTAAAAGAAGGCTACGACGTTAGAACAGCATTCATTAAGGCAAATACTAAGCCTCACTATTACCCAGGAGGAAGGGAGATATGGCTAAAGGGAGTTGTGGATAATGAAACCAATAAACTCTTAGGAGTACAGGCAGTTGGTGCTGAAATTCTCCCCAGAATTGACAGTGCTGCAGCGATGATTACAGCTGGCTTCACGACTAAAGATGTCTTCTTCACAGACTTGGCTTATGCACCACCCTTTGCCCCAGTTTGGGATCCCTTGATAGTTCTCGCTAGGGTTTTGAAGTTCTAGCTCTTTCCATATATTTCATTTACATACATGAGAAACTCACTTGCCTTTACTACATCTCTCACGTCAATTCTCTCGTTCTTTGTGTGTGAAATGTCAAGGTTACCCGGACCAAATACTATCGTCTTTGTTCCGTTGTACATAAAGTTTATTGCATCTGTCCAGCTCCTCATTCCACCAAATTCGGTGAGATTCGTTGCCTCCATTGCTTTCTTTGCAATCTGAACGATCTCTTCATCCTCACTCAGCTCATAACCGTCCCAGATTTCGGTATATTCATGTCTGACCGTATACTCGTCTAAGATCGGATCAATTAAGTCCAATATATCTTCCACTTCCTGTTCTGGTAGTAACCTTGCCTCTAGCCTTCCTTTACAAAGCCCTGGAATTAAGTAGAATGGGTTTTCACATATTAGCTCCTGTATTCCTATGTGGGGATCAAAGTACTTCCCTTTTACTTTGAAAGGTTCGAGTTCCTTTAGCTTTTGTAGCATTTCGAAGGTCTGCTCTATCGCATTTATTCCACTCTCTGGACATGCTCCATGCGCTTCCTTTCCATCAACTTCGAAATATGCTTCAATATTTCCGGCGTGTGCTATGTGGACTTCTAAATCAGTTGGCTCAAGAACTATGGCCATCTTTGGCCTATATCTCTCCATGAAGAGAGCACTTCCTCTCCCACCCTTCTCCTCGTCGCTTACAAATACTATTCCAACGTTCAAGTCTTTGTTCTCTTTTCTTAATTGCTCAAGCATTAGCAAAATCGCTGCAATACCTCCCTTTATGTCGCTGGCTCCTGTTCCGTAAACTATATTTCCTCTTACGAAAGGTTCTGCTCTTGACTCTATTGTGTCCATGTGAACTTCATAGAAGAGTTCGGCTCCTGGATTAACTACTAGGTCAATGATCTCTCCATCAGTCTCAATATGAACATCATAGTCAAGCCTGTGCAGGAAATCCATTATGTAAAGCGCTATTCTGTCCTCTCTCCCAGAAGGGGACGGGATTCTCAAGAGCTGAAATAATATCTCCTTTGCTCTCTCGGTTTTCATCAAACTCACCCAATTATCTAAAAGAAAAGAAGATTATAAATATGTTTGGGCCTCTGTTTCCTCGCCCCTTACCTCATCAATCGGCGAGTGCCCACCATCATCATCGGCCCGCTATCTTTAATTTCCCTTTGCAAAATTTAATTTTTAGGGTGGAGAGAAATGATATATGTTGGGACATGTGGATTTTGCGAAAAGCAGGATAAATACTTCAAGGATTTCTCGACAGTGGAAATACAGCAAACTTTTTACAAAATACTGCAAGAAAGTACCTTAAAAAAGTGGAGGGAAAAAGCTCCAGAAGGGTTTGTATTTTCAATAAAGGCCTTTCAGGGAGTAACTCACCCCTCAAATAGTCCTACCTGGAGGCGTAGTAATGTAAAGCCAAGTAAAAATGTTGGATTGCTGAGACCAACCAATGAGGTTCTTCATTACTGGAAAATAACACTAAAGGAAGCAAAAATCCTGAATGCAAAGTTTATCTTAATACAACTTCCCAGAAGTTTCAAGGAAAGTGAAGAAAGCTTTAGTAATGCTGAGAGGTTTTTCTCCCTTATAGATAGGGGAGAATTTGAGATTGCTGTTGAGCTCAGGGGATGGAGTGAGGGAGGGATAAAGAAGTTCGTGAGAGAATTTGATGTCATTGACGTTGTAGATCCAATAGTTAGAGTTCCACTTCATGGAGGGGAGATAAACTACTACAGGCTACATGGTAGATACGAAAATGGAAAGATAATTTACTCTCATAGGTACAGTGATGAAGAATTGCTAAAAGCTAGGGAGAGAGTTTTCTCCTTCCATGTGGAAGAAAGTTACGTCTACTTTAATAACTCCAATATGTGTGAAGATGCACAAAGGTTCAAGCAATTGGTGTTAAGATAAGCTGGGCATTGCCTCATTATGACCTGCAAAAAGTTCTCCAGCCAGTTCTAAACTGAATCAAAACTCTTAAATATTTATATTTTAAAAAAGATACTGTTAGGATAAGCTGTGGGGTGTCAGGTTTAAGTTACTGGCAGTACTTTAGAAAAAGAAGGGGGAACATGAAGTCTGAAACCATTATTTA
>NZ_JASKLM010000035.1:0-19920 GCF_030153625.1 Pyrococcus sp.
TAAATAATGGTTTCAGACTTCATGTTCCCCCTTCTTTTTCTAAAGTACTGCCAGTAACTTAAACCTGACACCCCACAGCTTATCCTAACAGTATCTTTTACCTCTGTGATAAAACTTAAATATATCTAAAATCCCGTAGTCTCATTTGGGTGGTAGACAGTGAAAGTTAAAACAATAATGACACCAAATCCAGTGACTATAACACTTCCTGCTACTAGAAACTATGCACTAGAGCTTTTCAGGAAGCATAAGGTAAGAAGTTTCCCAGTAGTTAATAAAGAAGGAAAATTAGTTGGAATAATAAGCATAAAAAGAGTGCTAACTAACGTAGATGAGGAACAACTAGCAATGCTAGTTAAAAGAGACGTTCCCACAGTTAAGCCAGATGATACCTTAAAGAAAGCCGCCAAATTAATGCTCGAGTATGACTATAGAAGGGTTGTAGTTATTGATGAGGAAGGTAAACCTGTTGGTATACTAACCGTTGGAGATATCATCAGGAGATATCTAGCAAAAAGCGAAAAATACAAAGATGTTGAAATTGAACCCTATTATCAGAGATATGTGAGTGTTGTTTGGAGAGGAACTCCTCTTATGGCAGCACTTAAGGCTTTGCTGTTGTCAAACGCAATGGCATTGCCAGTAATTGATGACGACGGTAAGTTAATTGGAATAGTAGATGAGACTGATCTCCTTAGAGATAGCGAAATCGTTAGGATTATGAAAAGCACTGAACTTGCCGCCTCAAGTGAAGAGGAATGGATTCTTGAGAGCCATCCAACCCTGCTCTTTGAGAAGTTTGAACTTAAATTGCCAAATAAGCCAGTCGAGGATATTATGACTAGGGATGTTATAGTGGCAACTCCTCACATGACTGTGCATGAAGTTGCAAGAAAAATGGTTAAATATAAAATAGAACAACTTCCTGTGATTAGAGGAGATGGGGATTTAGTAGGTTTGATAAGGGATTTTGATCTTTTAAAGGTTCTCGTTAAGTAGTTTTTGGTTTTCTCCTTTTTCTTGAAAATTGCAAAAATTTTTTAAAAATTTTTGAATTGTGAGGGTGGAAACCTTCGAAACCCTTTTAAATTTATTATTGAAACACCACAACAGCTCTCATGATTAAAAAGGGTGTTGGAGAGCAGAAATGGCGTGGCATGTCTTCATTCCAGACTCTCTATTGGAGGAAGCAAATGACCCCAAAATAAAGGCATACAAAGTAGGCCAAGTAGCAAGGGCATGTGCAATCTTCGGAGTAGAGCACATATGGATATACAAGGCGGGAGGAAAGGATGGGAAATTTATCAAACTCCTCCTAGAATATGCAGAAACCCCTCAGTACCTGAGAAAAAGAATATTTCCTATTACTCCAGAGTTAAAGTATGCAGGAGTCATTCCACCCCTCCAAATTCCAAGCCATAAACCAAAGGCTCCACCAAGGATAGGGGAAATACGAGAAGGCTATGCCTACAGAAAAGGAAAGAAACTGTTTGCAGATATAGGGCTAGATAGACCAGCTTTGATCAAGGGAGTTGCAAGAGAAGGGAGAGGAACCTTTAAGATAATATCAGTAAACCCTCTAAGAGTGATTCCAGCAGAACCTTCGGAGTACTGGGGATACAAGGTACATCTCAGTAGGAAAACATTGGCAAAAACACTTAAAAAGGCAAACCTCGACGTGGTCATCGCAACCTCGAGGAAGGGTGTTGATGTGAGAAGTGCCGAAGTGCCCTTGGAGGGCGAGGTAGGAATAGTATTCGGCTCTCCAAAAAAAGGTGTAATAGAGATATTAAAGGAGTACAATGAGGATTATGAATTTGATTTAATCCTAAATACAATCCCTGAACAAAAAACAAAGACCGTTAGAACGGAGGAAGCCTTGCTTGCTACATTGGCGATATTTAATTTCATGAGGAAAAGGGGTGATTAAAAATGGGTAAGGTTCACAGACCAAGAAGGGGATCATTGGGATTCAGCCCAAGAAAAAGGGCAAAAAGTATAGTTCCGAGAATTAGGAGTTGGCCAAAGGAAACTGAAGTAAGGATGTTAGGTTTCGCTGGATACAAGGCTGGAATGACTCACATATTAATGATAGATGACGAGCCAGGGCTGACTAACGGGAAAGAGATCTTTATGCCTGTGACAATTATAGAGACTCCACCACTCAGGGTATTCGGAATTAGAGCTTATAGAATGGGATACCTGGGACTTGAAACAGCCACAGAAGTTATAGTTCCAGACTTTCCATTGGACAACTATCCAGCAAAAGAAAGAAAAGGCAAACCTAAGCCAAAAATGACCTTCTACAAGCTACTAGAGAGAAGAATAGCTACTCTTCCAAAGAATTACACCCAGGAAATGTTTGAACAGAAGCTTGGCCAGTTAGAGGACATGATAAAAGAAGGAGAGATAGTTGATGTTAGGGCTATAGTTGCAACTCAGCCCTGGGTTATTAAGCTCAAGAAGAAGCCCGAAGTTATGGAATATGCTATTGGTGGAACTAGCGTGGAGGAGAAGTTTAACTACATAAAGGAAAAACTAGGAAAAGAGCTAAGGGTTGGAGAAGTCCTAAAGGAAGGGGAACTCCTTGATGTTATTGCAGTTACAAAGGGTAAGGGAACCCAGGGTCCTGTAAAGAGATGGGGAATTAAGCTTAGAGCCCACAAGGATAGTAAGGGAAGAAGAAAAGTAGGTTCAATTGGTCCATGGCATCCAGCAAGAGTAATGTGGACTGTTCCAATGGCCGGACAAATGGGATTCCACCACAGGACTGAGCTTAATAAGAGACTAATAGCTATCGGAGAAAACGGTAAGCTCAAGCTCGACGAGAATACTGAGATTGAAATTACTCCAAAGGGTGG
Source organism: Pyrococcus sp. (assembly GCF_030153625.1). NCBI lineage: Archaea > Methanobacteriati > Methanobacteriota > Thermococci > Thermococcales > Thermococcaceae > Pyrococcus > Pyrococcus sp. The sequence goes on from NZ_JASKLM010000035.1 coordinate 2,862, forward strand.
ATTTCCACACTATGGAATTGTTAGAAGCGACTTCATGATGATAGCTGGAAGCGTTCCTGGAGCAATAAAAAGAATAATTAGAGTAAGACCTGCTATAAGACCTCCAAAGAAGAAGCCACCTGTCCAAAGGCCTCAGATAACTTATGTAAGTGTAGAATCAAAGCAGTGAGATGGGGTGAGATAAATGAAGGTAAAGGTTTTTGACCTTAACGGTCAACCTGTTGGCGAAATAGAGCTTCCGAAGGTATTCTTCACTCCTTTTAGGCCAGACCTTATTAGAAGAGCTGTTATTGCATCCTGGACTCACAGAATTCAACCTCAAGGAAGAGATCCAATGGCTGGTAAAAGGAGAGTTACCGAAAACATTGGAAAGGGACACAGCATGGCAAGAGTTGAAAGGCTAAAGACACCTCCAAGGTATGCAGCATTTGTCCCATTTGCCAGAGGTGGAAGAAGAACGCACCCACCAAAGGTTGAGAAGATAATATGGGAAGATATTAACAAGAAGGAGAAGAGACTGGCATTAATGAGTGCAATAGCAGCTACCGCTAACTATGATTTAGTAAGAGCTAGAGGCCACATAATTGATAACGTTCCTCAACTTCCGTTGATAGTTGTGGATGATCTTCAAAAGGTTCAGAAGACAAGGGAAACTAGAGAAATATTCAAGAAGCTTGGAATATGGGATGATATCGTTAGAGCAAAAGAGAAGTCTGGAGTAAGAGCTGGAAAGGGTAAAATGAGAGGAAGAAGGTACAAGAAGGCCAAGGGTCCATTGATCGTAGTTGGAAAGAATGAGGGAATTGTCCTTGGAGCAAGAAACCACCCAGGTGTTGATGTAGTGGTTGTGGACAACCTCGGAGTTGAACATTTGGCTCCTGGAACTCACCCAGGTAGATTAACTGTTTGGACAGTTAGTGCTATAGAGAGACTTAGGGAGTTGTATGGGTGATGAAAATGGATCCTTACAAGGTTATAATTAGGCCCGTTGTTACGGAAAAAGCGATATCGTTAATTGAAAAAGAGAACAAGCTTACATTTATAGTTGACAGGAGAGCCACAAAACAGGACATTAAGAGAGCTGTAGAAGAGATCTTCAATGTAAAAGTTGAAAAAGTTAACACTCTTATTACCCCAAGAGGAGAAAAGAAGGCATATGTGAAGCTCAAGCCAGAGTATAGTGCAAGTGAAGTAGCTGCGAGATTAGGATTGTTCTGAGGTGATGGAAAATGGGTAAGAGTTTAATTCAGCAAAGGAGAGGTAAAGGAAGTCCCACATTTAAATCCCCCTCTCATAGGTTTAGGGGTGCTGTGAAGTATATCCCACTCAACTATACTCAAGAAAAGACTCTCAGGGGAGTAGTAGAGGAAATCATGCATGACCCCGGTAGAACTGCTCCAGTGGCAAGAGTTAAGTTTGAGAATGGTATTGAAAAGTTGATAATTGCCCCAGAAGGATTACTCGTGGGACAAGAAATCTATATAGGGCCAGACGCTCCAATTGCCGTGGGGAACACACTACCATTGGCTAAGATCCCTGAAGGTACATACGTATATAATATTGAAGGCATTCCTGGAGATGGAGGAAAATACGTGAGGGCAGGAGGAACTTACGCTTTAGTAGTCTCTAGAGAGCCAGATAAAGTAATAGTACAACTTCCAAGTGGTGAGCTTAAGGCTTTCAACCCAATGTGTAGGGCAACAATTGGGGTTGTTGCTGGTGGTGGAAGGTTAGAAAAGCCATTGGTTAAGGCTGGTAAAGCTTACTACAAGTACAAGGCAAGGAACAAGTTCTGGCCAACTCCAAGAGGTGTTAAGATGAACGCTGTGAACCACCCATTCGGTGGTAAGGAGCACCATCCAGGTAAGCCAACAACAACTTCAAGAAGGGCTCCACCAGGAAGAAAGGTTGGTCATATTGCTGCGAGAAGAACTGGTAGAAGGAAGTGAGGTGGTGTAGATGGCGAGGAAAGAGTTTAGATATCGCGGTTATACCCTTGAGCAGTTGATGAATATGTCTCTTGAGGAATTGGCTAGATTATTCCCTGCAAGACAGAGGAGAAGCCTTAAGAGAGGACTTACACCAGAACAGAAGAAGTTGCTTAGAAAAATTAGGCTTGCAAAGAAGGGCAAATACAAAAAGCCAATAAGAACACACTGTAGGGACATGATAATCCTTCCAGAGATGGTAGGGCTGACAATCTATGTCCACAACGGAAAAGAATTCGTTCCAGTGGAAATAAAGCCTGAAATGATCGGTCACTACCTAGGAGAATTTGCACCAACCAGAAAGAAGGTTGAGCACGGAGCTCCTGGTGTTGGTGCTACAAGATCATCAATGTTCGTCGCAGTGAAGTGAGGTGGTTTAAATGGCAAAGCGCTTTGGCTACTCTTTCCAAAATTTTGACCCCAAGAGAATGGCTAGGGCTAGTGCGAGAGATCTTAGAATATCTCCAAAACTCGCAGTTGAAGTGTGCAGAGAGCTTAGGGGCATGATGCTAAATGATGCTCTAAGATATCTGGATGATGTAATTGCCCTAAAGAGACCAGTTCCACTAAAGAGATACAACGACAGTCAGGGCCACAAGCCTGGTAAAGGATTTGGACCTGGAAGATATCCAGTTAAGGTGGCAAAGGCCATAAAGAAAGTCCTGCTTAATGTAAAAAACAATGCTGTGCAAAAAGGTCTCGATCCTGACAAGCTTAAGATTATTCACATTGCCGCTCACAAGGGCCCAGTCCTTAGAGGATGGTATCCTAGAGCATTTGGAAGAGCTACACCCTTTAATGAACAAACTACTCACATAGAAGTTGTCGTCGAGGAAATTAGGAGGTGAGCATATGGCAATTGAGAGGTACTTTATTCGTGAGGCTGTAAGAGAGATGCTCATCGATGAATTCCTTGAAAAAGAGTTAAGAAGGGCAGGTTATGGGGGTCTTGACATTAAGAAGACCCCCTTGGGAACTAAGGTCATAATCTTTGCTGCAAATCCAGGATACGTAATAGGAAGGGGAGGAAGAAGAATAAGAGAGCTTACCAGAATACTTGAAAAGCAGTTTGGTCTTGAGAATCCACAAATTGAAGTTGAAGAGATAAAGAATCCCTACCTTAATGCTAAAGTTCAAGCAGTGAGGTTGGCTCAGGCCTTGGAAAGAGGTATTCACTTCAGAAGGGCGGCATATGCAGCACTTAGAGCAATAATGAACAATGGGGCAAGAGGAGTAGAGATAAGGCTTAGCGGTAAGCTTACGGGAGAAAGAGCTAAGAGCATAAGATTCTACCAAGGATACCTAGCAAAAGTAGGTAACCCTGCGGAAACTTTGGTAAGTAAAGGCTATGCTCAGGCATTGCTTAAGCTTGGAGTCATTGGAGTTAAAGTCGCAATTATGCCTCCAGGAGCAAGACTTCCCGATGAAATTGAGATCATAGAAAAACCAGTTGAGGAAGAGGTGGTGAGCAATGAAGCCGAGTGAAATCAGAGAAATGAGTATTGAGGAGATTGACGCTAAAATTAGGGAGTTAAGGCTTCAGCTTGCAAAGGAGAGGGGACTCCTAACAATGGGAACATCTCTCGAAAATCCTATGGTTATTAGGAATTTGAGGAGAGATATCGCCCGCCTCCTGACAATTAAGAAGGAGAAGCTTAGGGAAAGAGAAAAAGGTAAGGTGAAAAAGTGAAGGTGGTGTTTGGTGCCCAGGATTGTAAACCCCTTGGATGAAATGCTATTTAAGGAGGTACTAAAGGAGCAGCAGAGGATTAGAGTCTACACAGAAAGGGCAAGATACGGAAAGATAAAGACTATAATTGAAGGAATTGATGAAAAAGAGTTTGACCTCGAGGAGATAGCAAAGAAACTCAAGGCGAAGTTAGCATGTGGAGGAACAGCGAAGAACGGGAGAATAGAACTTCAGGGAGATCACAGGGATCGTATCAAGAAATTATTGGTAGAACTTGGATTTTCAGAGGAGCTCATAGAGGTAGAGTAAACAAGAAAAATATAGTATGGCACGAACTAATCGGACTGAAAGTTAGGGTAGTTAACTCTACCCATCCTGGATATGTTGGGATAGAAGGATACGTAATAGATGAAACAAGAAACATGCTCGTGATAGCTGGGGAAAACAAAGTTTGGAAAGTTCCCAAGGATGTCTGCATATTTGAGTTTGAAACATGGGATGGGACAAAGATTAAAATATCTGGTGAAAAATTGGTGGGCAGACCCGAGATGAGACTAAAGAAGAGGTGGAGAAAATGATGAGAGATATAGGTTTGAGAGTACAGCCTCCCGCTGAAAAATGTGACGATCCAAAGTGCCCTTGGCATGGAAGCCTAAAGATACACGGTAGGGTATTTGAGGGAATAGTAGTCAGCGACAAGCCAAGAAAGACGGTTACCGTGGAGAGACAATACTACTTTTATCTAAACAAATATGAGAGATATGAGCTCAGAAGAAGCAAGATACACGCTCACAACCCACCATGCATAAACGCAAAGGTTGGAGATAAAGTGCTAATTGCAGAGACAAGGCCCTTGAGCAAGACCAAGCACTTCGTTGTAGTTGCAGTCCTTGAAAGAGCTGAAGAGAGGAGGTGAAGGAAATGGCAAAGAAAGGTGCAGGTGCAACTAGGGGTGTATCTGCCGTAAGACCAACTAGGGCATTACCTGTAGGTGCTTATCTTACTGTAGCAGATAACAGTGGAGCAAAGGTTATCCAAATAATTGGAGTTGTTGAATACCACGGAACAAGGAGGAGACTTGCCTCAGCTGGCGTTGGAGATATGGTAGTTGCTACAGTCAAGAAGGGAAGACCTGACATGAGGCATCAAGTGGTTAGGGCTGTAATAATAAGGCAGAGAAAAGAATATAGAAGGCTTGATGGGATGAGAGTAAAGTTCGAGGACAACGCAGCTGTCATTGTAACGCCCGAAGGAGTTCCAAGGGGAACTGAAATTAGAGGTCCTGTGGCTAGAGAGGCTGCAGAAAGATGGGTTAGAATAGGAAGTATAGCTAGCATAATTGTGTGAGGTGGTAATAATGAAGATAAGCTCAAAGCAACCCAGGAAGCAGAGAAAGTTCCTATATAATGCTCCCCTTCACGTGAGGCAAAAGTTGATGTCTGCTCCTTTAAGTAGGGAGTTAAGGGAGAAGTACAAGGTAAGAAACCTTCCAGTGAGGGTTGGTGATAAGGTTAGGATAATGAGGGGAGACTACAAGGGTCATGAAGGGAAAGTAGTCGAAGTTGACCTAAAGAGATATAGGATATATGTTGAAGGAGCTACTCTAAGAAAGACAAACGGGACAGAGGTCTTCTATCCAATTCACCCTTCAAACGTGATGATTATTGAGCTAAATTTAGAGGATGAGAAGAGAAAGAAAATAATTGAGAGGAGGGCTGGATAATGGCGAGAAAGGGTCCTAAGAGGCACCTTAAGAGACTTGCTGCTCCAACTTCATGGTATATTGAGAGGAAGGCCTACAAATGGGCTGTTAGGCCCAGACCTGGACCTCACAACATGAGAACATCAATACCTCTCCTATACATAGTAAGAGACTACTTGGGGTACGCAAAGACTGCTAGAGAAGCAAGAAAAATACTAAACGAGGGCAAGTTCCTAGTTGATGGAAGGGTTAGAAAGGACTACAAGTTCCCTGTCGGTATAATGGATGTTGTCTCAATTCCAGAAACAGGAGAGCACTACAGAGTCTTGCCAAATAGAATAGGCAAGCTAATCCTTCACCCAATATCTGAAGATGAGGCATTCATAAAGCCTCTGAGAATTAGAAACAAGAGAATGATAAAGGGAGCTAGGGTTCAGCTTAACTTCCACGATGGGACTAACCACATAGTCTCAATAGCCGAAAAGGACAACTACTTCACCTCATACACAGTGTTGATGAAGGTTCCCGAGAGGGAAATCCTTGAAGTGCTACCATTCGAGAAGGGTGCTTACGTCTTCGTAACCCAAGGTAAGAACGTTGCTAGGAAAGGTAGAATAGTGGAAATAAAGAGATTCCCAATGGGTTGGCCAGATGTAGTCACAATTGAAGATGAAGAAGGAGAGCTCTTCGACACGTTAAAAGAGTATGCATTTGTAGTTGGCACAGATAAGCCAAAGATTTCTCTTCCGTGAGGTGGGCTAGATGGCAGTAGAGATACCAAACAAGGAGCAAATTTTAGCTGATTGGGAAGCTCATCCAATGAGAAGGCCTAGAATAGAGAAGGTTACCATAAACATAGGTGTTGGAGAGAGCGGTGAGAGACTAACTAAGGCGGAGATAATGCTTCAACAATTGACAGGTCAGAAGCCAATTAGGAGGAAGGCAAAGAAGACAAACAGAGACTTTGGTATCAGAAGGGGAGAGCCAATTGCTGTAAAGGTGACTCTAAGAGGGCCAAAGGCTTACGAGCTACTGAAGAGATTACTTGCTGCAGTGGACAACAGACTAAAGGCTTCAAGCTTTGACGAGCACGGAAATGTATGTTTCGGAATTGAAGAGCACATAAACATACCGGGAGTGGAGTATGACCCCGAGATTGGAATATTTGGTATGGACGTTTGTGTCACCCTCGAGAGACCTGGGTTTAGAGTGGCTAGAAGAAAGAGGAAGAGGGCTAAGATCCCCACAAGGCACAAGCTTACGAAGGAAGAGGGAATGGTTTACATGATGGAGGAGTTTGGGGTTGAAATAGTGGAGGGATGAGGGAATGGCGAAGGCTGATTATAACAAGAGGAAGCCTAGAAAGTTTGGGAAGGGAGCGAGAAGATGTATAAGATGTGGACAATATGGGCCAATAATAAGGATACAGGGCTTAATGCTTTGTAGGCACTGCTTTAGAGAAGTCGCTCCAAAGCTTGGATTTAGAAAATATGAGTGAGCGAGGTGAAATGAAATGACTCTATTGGATCCATTGGCAAATGCTCTCTCTCACATAACAAATAGCGAGAGGGTTGGAAAGAGAGAGGTTTACATTAAGCCAGCCTCAAAGTTAATTGGAGAAGTTTTGAGGGTTATGCAGAAGTATGGATACATTGGAGAGTTCGAGTTCATCGACGACGGAAGAGCAGGAGTTTACAGAGTTCAGTTGTTGGGTAGAATAAACAAGGCAGGAGCAATAAAGCCTAGGTTCCCAGTGAAAGTTTCAGAGTTCGAAAAGTGGGAGAAGAGATTCCTTCCAGCATTCGAGTTTGGAATATTGATCGTCTCAACGTCCCAGGGAGTCATGAGTCACAAAGAGGCCATCGAGAAGGGAATTGGAGGAAGGTTAATAGCGTATGTATATTGATTGATTGGAGGGAGAAAGAATGCCAGTAGATGCCTGGATTCGTGAGGAAGTTGAAATTCCAGAAGGTGTTGAAGTTACAGTTGAAGGGTACAAGGTTAAAGTTAAGGGTCCAAAGGGCGAGCTAGAGAGAGAATTCTTCTGGCCAGGAATTCAGATATTCACTGAAGATGGAAATGTAGTGATATACAAGGACTTTCCAAGAAGAAAAGATGTTGCAATAGCTCGTACATTTGCAGCTCACATAAGGAACATGATAAAGGGCGTTACTGAGGGCTTTACTTACAAGTTGAAGGTCGTGTACAGCCACTTCCCAATTTCAGTGAAAGTTCAGGGAGATGAGGTAATTATTGAGAACTTCCTTGGTGAAAAAGCGCCAAGAAAAGCAAAGATACTCCCAGGAGTTACTGTAAAAGTTAGAGGACAGGAAATTATTGTAGAAGGAATAGATAAGGAGGCTGTTGGTCAAACTGCGGCCAATATAGAACAAGCTACAAGGATAACTAAGTGGGATAGAAGAATATTCCAGGATGGAATATACATTGTTGAGAAGGCTGGAAAGCCCATAACATTCTGAGGTGAGATAAATGGATGAGAAGGAGTTTAAGAGGCTCCTCCGTGTTAGAGCGAGACTCAAGAGAAAGAAGCCAAGGTTCCTAAGACAAGAATGGTGGAGGTATCCAAAGTTCAAGAATGATCCCAAATGGAGAAGACCAAAGGGTATTGATAGCAAGATGAGGCTCAAGTTAAAAGGAAAGCCAAGATCACCAAGCATCGGTTGGAGCTCTCCAAAGCTCGTTAGAGGTTTACACCCAAGTGGATACGAGGAAGTGCTCGTTCACAATGTAAAGGAACTTGAGGCTCTTGATCCAAAGAGGCAGGCCGCGAGAATTGCACACACCGTAGGAAAGAAGAAGAGAATCGAGATTATAAAGAGAGCTGAGGAACTTGGAATTAAAGTCTTGAACCCCAGGGTGTGAGGTGAAAAAGTATGAACACTCTCAAGATGCAAAGAAGAATAGCTGCTGAAATCCTCAAATGTGGTGAGAATAGAATATGGATTGACCCTGAGAGAATTGATGATGTTGCTTCTGCTATAACAAGGGAAGATATCAAGAGGCTCATAAAAGAGGGGGTCATCAAAAAGAAACCCATTAAGGGGCAGAGCAGATATAGGGCTAAAATTAGGCACGAACAAAAGAAGAAGGGAAGACACAGAGGCCCAGGAAGTAGAAAGGGTAAAAAGACAGCAAGAATGGGTAAGAAGGAGCTCTGGATTAAGACAATTAGAGCCCTAAGAAAGGAACTTAGGAAGCTTAAGGCCCAGAAGAAGATTGATAGGAAGACTTACAGAATGCTCTACATTAGGGCTAAGGGTGGACAATTCAAGAACAAGCACCAGCTATACCTCTTCCTTGAAGAGCATGGTTTGTTGAAGAAGTGAGGTGAAAGAAAATGGCTCACGGTCCTAGGTATAGAGTTCCATTCAGAAGAAGGAGAGAAGGAAAGACAAACTATAGAAAGAGACTCAAGCTCCTCAAGTCAGGCAAGCCAAGGTTAGTTGTTAGAAAGTCCCTTAACCACCACATTGCTCAGATAATAGTCTATGATCCAAAAGGTGATAGAACTCTAGTTTCAGCTCACACAAGAGAGCTCATTAGAGACTTCGGATGGAAGGGCCACTGTGGAAATACTCCTTCAGCATATCTCCTGGGACTCCTCATTGGGTATAAGGCAAAGCAAGCTGGAATTGAAGAGGCTATACTCGATATAGGCCTTCACCCTCCAGTTAGGGGTAGCTCAGTATTTGCCGTGCTAAAAGGTGCCGTTGATGCTGGACTTAACGTTCCGCACAGTCCAGAGATATTCCCAGATGAGTACAGAATTAGAGGAGAGCACATAGCTGAATATGCAAAGATGCTTAAGGAGCAAGATGAGGAGAAGTTTAGAAGGCAGTTTGGTGGTTATCTTGTCAAAGGGTTAGACCCTGAAAAGCTTCCCGAGCACTTTGAAGAAGTCAAAGCGAGAATAATTGAAAAGTTTGAAGGTGAGGGGGCGAGAGAATGAGCCAGGAGTGGAAGGAATACGCTAAAAGGGTTTTAGATGAGTGGGAACCAAAGACTAAGCTCGGAATGATGGTTAAGGAAGGGCAGATAACTGACATTCATGAAATATTCAGAAGAGGTTATCAGATCAAGGAGCCTGAAATAATAGATGTCCTCTTGCCAGAAGTTAATGCAAGAGAGAACCAGGAAGTTCTCGATATAGCTTTGACGGTTAGAATGACTGACAGTGGAAGAAGAGTTAGGTTCAGGGTTTTAGCTGCTGTTGGTAATAGAGATGGTTACGTTGGACTTGGAATTGGGCATGGAAAAGAAGTTGGTATTGCAATAAGAAAAGCAATAAACTATGCAAAGCTGAACATCATCGAGATAAAGAGGGGCTGTGGATCCTGGGAGTGCAGGTGTAGGAGACCTCACTCAGTTCCATTTGCAGTTGAGGGGAAGGAAGGAAGCGTGAGAGTTAGACTAATCCCAGGACCAAGAGGACTTGGACTCGTTATAGGTGACGTAGGAAAGAAGATTCTAAGGCTTGCTGGAGTGCAGGATGTGTGGTCTCAGACATTTGGTGAAACTAGAACAACTGTGAACTTCGCAAAGGCAGTGTTCAATGCCCTATACAACACCAACAGGGTAGCTATTAGCCCTGAGATGATTGAGAGATACGGTATCGTTGTTGGAAGAGCTATGCCAACAACGTTCACATTAGAATGAGGTGACTGAGAATGGCAAAATTAGCTGTAATTAGGATCAGGGGTAGAGTGAATGTTAAGAGGCCCGTGAGAGATACACTTGCAATGTTAAGACTTCATAGGGTAAATCACTGTGTTATAGTTGATGACACTCCCAGCTACCTGGGAATGCTCCAAAAGGCAAAGGATTACATAACTTGGGGAGAGATTAATGCAGAAACCCTAGCAAAGCTAATTAGAAAGAGAGGCAGGCTCATAGGGAACAAGCCAGTAACTGATGAGTATGTGAAAGAAAAGCTAGGAATGACAATCGAAGAATTTGCCCAAAAGGTCGTCAATGGCGAGATGAGCTTGAAGGATCTTCCAAACCTTAAGCCAGTCTTCAGACTTCACCCACCAAGAGGTGGATTCAGGGGAAGCAAGAAGCGTTCCTTCAAAGAAGGAGGGGCCCTGGGTTATCGTGGCGAGAAAATTAATGAACTAATTGAGAGAATGCTGTGAGGTGAAAGCGATGATAAGGAGAAGGAAGAAGGTCAGAAAGTTGAGAGGCAGTCACACTCACGGATGGGGATGTAAGAAGAAGCACAGGGGAGGAGGTAGCAAGGGCGGTAGAGGTATGGCAGGAACTGGAAAGAGAAACAAGAGCAAGTGGACTTGGACAATAAAATATGCCCCCGACCACCTGGGTAAGAGAGGATTTTCAAGACCCCCAGAAGTCCAGAGGGAAGTTAGAGTTGTAAACCTAAAGTTTATCGATGAACACCTCGATGAGCTAATGCAAATGGGCATAGCATATGAAGAAGGAGGAAAAATAATCGTCGATGTAACGCAATTTGCTGATAAAGTCTTAGGTACTGGAAAGCTCACTAGACCTCTAGTAATTAAGGCAAGGGCATTTTCTCCAAAGGCAGAAGAGAAAATTAAGGCTGCTGGAGGAGAAGCTGTTCTCGTTTAATCTCCCTTATTTTTTTGCTTCATGAGAATAAACGAGCAAAGGTGTTGAAACATGGGAGCTAGGGACATAATTTATGCTCTAGAAAGATGGTTTCCCGAGGTTGAAAGGCCAAAGAGACGTGTTCCATTAAGAGAAAGATTTATGTGGACTGGAGTTGCACTAATTCTCTACTATGTTCTCGCTGAAATTCCCGTCTATGGAATCCCTGAAAGAATTCAGGACTACTTCCAGTTTTTAAGAGTGGTATTGGCTGGAAGAAATGGATCAATATTAACTTTAGGAATTGGGCCCATTGTTACCGCGGGAATTATTCTCCAGCTTCTTGTAGGTTCTGAGATAATAAAGCTTGACCTGGCAAATCCCGAAGATAGAAGATTTTACCAAGCACTGCAGAGAGTCTTCTCAGTGTTTATGTGTTTCTTTGAGGCTGCAGTGTGGATACTAGGCGGGGCATTTGGTAGGGTTGGAGTTGATGTTACGTATGCTATAGCAGTGTTGATGATACTTCAACTTGCAATGGGTGGTATAGTCCTAATAATCCTTGACGAGCTCGTTAGTAAGTGGGGAATAGGAAGCGGTATAAGTCTCTTCATAGCTGCTGGAGTGTCTCAAACTATACTCACAAGAAGCCTTAATCCATTAACTGATCCCAACATAATTGACCCCTTAACAGGACAACCTGCAATAGTAGGTGCAATCCCATACTTCATCCAGCACATCCTTAAAGGAGATCTATGGGGGGCTATATATAGAGGAGGGTCAGCTCCAGATATGTTAAGCGTCGTTGCAACAATAGTGGTGTTCTTTATAGTGGTTTACTTTGAGAGCATGCGTGTTGAAATTCCATTGGGATATAGAGGGGTAACAGTGAGGGGAAGTTATCCAATAAGATTCCTTTATGTAAGTAACATTCCGATAATCCTAACGTTTGCCCTTTACGCTAACATTCAGCTTTGGGCCAGAGTGCTTGATAGGCTTGGCCATCCATGGCTTGGAAGATTTGATCCCACTACAGGTTCTCCAATCTCGGGCTTTGTACTCTACGTAATACCTCCAAGAAACATATTCAGCGTTATAGATAACCCCGTTAGGGCGATAGTATATCTCATCCTGACGGTAATTTTCAGTTTGCTATTTGGATACCTGTGGGTAGAACTGACGGGACTCGATGCAAGGTCAATAGCAAGGCAGCTCCAGAGGGCTGGACTTCAAATTCCAGGATTTAGAAGGGATCCAAGAACTTTGGAGAAGGTCTTGCAAAGATATATTCCATATGTGACCTTCTGGGGTTCACTGACAGTAGCTTTAATAGCTGTGTTGGCAGACTTCCTTGGAGCTCTTGGAACGGGAACTGGTATATTACTTACGGTCGGTATCCTCTACAGGTTCTACGAGGAAATTGCAAGAGAACAGATAACAGAGATGTTCCCAGCTTTGAGGAAATTGTTTGGCGCTTAGTCTTTTTGCCTTTTCTTAACTTTCTCCATAATAGTTTTAAATACTTTCAGAATTGTAAAATTTTGGGGTGAGAAATGCCTTTTGTGGTCATCATTACGGGTATTCCTGGGGTTGGAAAAAGCACTATCACGAGACTCGCACTCCAGCGAACGAAAGCTAAATTTAGATTAATAAATTTTGGAGATTTAATGTTTGAGGAAGCTGTCAAGGCAGGGTTGGTTAAGCATAGAGATGAGATGAGGAAGCTTCCCCTTAAAATACAGAGAGAGCTTCAAATGAAGGCTGCAAAGAAAATAACGGAAATGGCAAAAGAGCATCCAATACTCGTTGATACTCATGCAACAATAAAGACTCCTCACGGCTATATGCTGGGCCTGCCTTATGAGGTAGTTAAAACATTAAATCCGAACTTCATTGTAATAATTGAGGCTACTCCTTCGGAGATTCTGGGAAGGCGCCTAAGGGACTTAAAGAGGGACAGGGATGTTGAGACTGAAGAGCAGATTCAGAGGCATCAAGACTTAAATAGGGCTGCCGCGATAGCTTATGCAATGCACTCAAATGCTCTCATCAAGATTATAGAAAATCATGAGGATAAAGGTTTAGAGGAAGCTGTTAATGAGCTGGTCAAGATATTAGATTTGGCGGTGAATGAATATGCTTGAGGGAATTTATTTAGCACTTGACAAGCTATTTGGTCCATTAATAGTCGAAACTCACCCAATATGGGTTGTTACTGTAGCAGGAATAATACTTGGAGCGTTCTTCGTTTTACTAAACTACATTTTTGTTGATCAAGAAAAACTCAAGAAACTTCAGAAGATGGCCAAGGAAATACAGCAAGAATATAGAAAAGCCATGGAAGCTAAAGACGAGAAGAAGCTTAGAAAAATCCAACAAAAGCAATTAGAACTCCTAAAAATGCAGAATGAATTAATGGTAAATGCATTCTTTAAGCCAATGCTCATCAGCTGGCCAATAATTATAATATTCTGGGGATGGCTCAGGAGATGGTATGTTGAGGTGGCTATAGTAAAGTATCCTTTCAGCTTCTTCCTCTTCGACATCTTCCACAAAATGTATCACTCTGCTCTTAAACCAGATGAGCTGGGATTCATAGGATGGTACTTCCTAACCAGTTATGTGGTTGGATCAATACTAAGAAAAATATTAGATATGGCCTAGCCTATCTGGAAGGCAGAAGCTCTCAGTTCACCCCTCTCAAACCTCCATGGATCGAACCACTCCCAGTCTAGTGGAACTTTTGTTTTTCCCTCAACTATCTTTTCTGCCAACGCTTGAGCAACTGCAGGAGCCATCATGAATCCATGGCCCGAGAATCCCACTGCAACGTAAAAGTTCTCTTCAATCATTCCAATTGCTGGGTTCTTATCTGGAGTTTTTGCATAATGGCCGGCCCATTGTCTGACCACGTGAACGTGCTTAAGGGCTGGTATTATCTTGACTGCCCACTTTAGCACTTCTTTAACGAATTCATATGTTGGAGTTACATCATCGGGAGAAGATTCGTATTCTAAAGCCGTTCCGCAGATTACCCCTCCATCCTCTCCATCTTGAATCACATAGCTATCATTCCATGCTGGGGGGCAGACAAGGGGTTCAATTTGCCCTCTTTCTATAGGCTCAGTCTTTACCAGTTGGTGCTTGTATGGTGTTACGGGAATTATATCTTTACCAATCATCTTGTTAATTTCTCTTGCCCAAGCATTTGTGGCGTTAATAATGATGTCTACCTTGAACTCTCCCCTTGTAGTCTTTATTCTCCACTTACTTCCCTTTCTTTCTATCCCTATTACTTTCGTGTACTCATAGAACTTTACTCCGAGCCTTTCACCTGCTTTCTTGTAAGCATAGAGAGTGTGGAATGGACTTGCCTTGCCATCTTCTGGGTTCCATGCTCCAGCAAGGAATGCATCAGCATTTAAAGGAGGAACTATTTCTTTTGCTTCCTCTGGTGTTATTAGTCTTGTTGGAACGCCAAATTTATTCTGGAGCTTTATGTTCTTTTTAAATGCCTCTACTTCCTCCTCAGTGGTGGCTAAGAATAAGTATCCAGTTTGTTGGAACATAATGTTATGACCGAGTTCCTCGCTTAATGTTTTCCATCTCTCTATTGAATACTTCATCAGCTTTATGTTAGCTTCATCTGTAAATTGTGCCCTTATACCACTGGCACATCTGAAGGTTGAACCAGAACCAAAATACCTCTTTTCAAATACGACTACTTCCTCTCCAAGCTTCGCTAATTCATAGGCTGTAGCCACTCCTATAATACCTCCACCAATGATACCAATCATTTTTCTCCCTCCACAAATGCCTCTATTTTTACAGGTCTCACTGGAAATCTAGCATTTGGAAGGGGGATCTCTTCTATCTTTTTCCCAGTTTTTCTTGCGAGAATTGAGATAACTAACGGAATGCAAGTTCTTCCCTGGCAAGGTCCCATTCCCAATCTTAGTAGTCTTCTAAGCTCTTCTAACTCCGTTACCCCTTCATCTATCAGCCTTTCAATTTCTTCAAGTGTGACATCATTACATCGGCAAATTATCTTCATTTTCTCACCACCTTAATTGCCCTAACTTCCCACGCGAGCTCTATTGGAACTTCAACAGTTATAATAGGAGTATCTCCTTTTGACTTCTCCCTGGGAACAATTGCAAGTACTTTTCCTTTCCCAACTTCTTCCCCAACTCTGTTAAGAAGAATGACTTCTTCTCCTTTTTCTGGAAGGGGTAATAGCTCATAGGGCATTGTTATTCTAGCTTTGTCTCCCACATAGTGAATCATGAAGAATGCAAGCCCAGGGCAAACTTGAACGCATAGAGAACATCCTATGCACTTCTCATAGTCCACTTTAGGTATATCGTTTGGATGATCCATCATTACTGCATTAACTGGACATATCTCCTTACATGGAGTACATGGAATTTGCTGAGGGCACTCTGGTATTGCTACGGGTCTTTTTCTGAGTCTTTCTTCGCTCGGCCTTGGGATGATCGAAAAGAGTTCATCGGGGGTTATATAACCTCTCCTTAAATAATTGGGAATTTCCATCATGATCCCTCCAGAAGCTTTTTAATGCCTTCAACTATATGCTTCCCAAAAGGTCCAGAGCGGAATTCTTCGAGCTCCTTTTGTGTTTTAGTTATTTCCCTAACCCAAGATTCGTCTGCAATCCCAAGCCTAAGAGCTGCTGCAACCCCCGCTATTCTTCCCTCCAGCATTGCAGTTGTTGCTTCTTCAATCCCCGCTGTATCTCCTGCCACAAAAATTCCCCTTACTGTTGTCTCCATCCATTCGTCTCTTACTGCAACATGTCCTCCAAGTTCCCTAATATATCTAATTTGACACCCTGCTTGTTGGAGTAACTCTATGCTTGGTCTTAGTCCTACGGCTATTGCAATTAGGTCAACGTCAAGAACCTTTTCTGTTCCTGGAATAGGATTCCAGTTTTCATCTATCTCCACAATTACCGCTCTCTCAACTTTTCCATTTCCTTCAGCTCTAAGAATTGTGTGTCTAGTAAGAATTGGCACTCCTAATCTCCTCACTTTTGCTGCATGAACAAAGTATCCTCCTATTTTTGGCATTGCTTCTACAATCGCTTCAACTTTAACTCCCGCCTGAAGAAGTTGGTAAGCTAGGATTAATCCAACGTTCCCAGCTCCCACTATTAGTGCCTTTTCTCCTGGCTTAATTCCGTAAGTGTTCATTAGAGTTTGAATTGCTCCTGCCCCATATATCCCTGGGAGATCGTTGTTCTCAAAGGGTATTGCTCTCTCCATAGCGCCAGTGGCAACAATTATCGCTTTACCTCTAAATTCTATGAGTTCTTTCTCTTTTCTAACTCCAACCACAATCTTCTCATTTCCCTCTTGGAAAATTCCAACGGCTGAAGTTTCGAGGAATGTTTCAATGTTTCTCTTTCTTATTTCTTCTTCTAGGATCTGAGCTATCTTTATTCCTCTTATTCCAGCGAACTGTTCCCTTTTTCCAAAAAATTTGTGGGTTTGTTTAACCAGCTGACCTCCTAGGATTGGATTTTCGTCAATGAGAACTACCTTAGCCCCAGCATCGTGGGCACTTATTGCAGCCATTAAACCAGCAGGCCCTCCTCCAATGACTATTATATCTCCTTTCACGGTTTTTGCCTTGCTCCCGTTGGAGTTAGCTGGGGGGAGAACTGGTTTGTTCTCCTCAATTTTCATACCGTCTTCAACTAGCGTTATGCACGTTCTGACATTTGGAATTCCGTTTACCGTCATTAAACAAGAGGAGCACTTTCCTATTGCACAGAATAAGCCCCTAGCCCTTTTCTTTATTCTGGAATAGTTGAGTGTCCTTACACCCGCTGCATGGAGAGCTGCTGCTATTGTCTCTCCTTCGTAAGCTTCGATGGGCTTTCCATTGTAATATATCGTTACTTTTCTCGTTCTCTTTTTCTTGAAATCAAGAATAGGATGATCTGTTATTCTCATAATTTCACCTAGATAAAAGATACTGTCAGGATAACTGGGGCATCACCTCTTGAAGCCACTCAGTCACATCACCAGGCGGACAACCAAACCGAGAATGAAACCTAACAAAATT
>NZ_JASKLM010000005.1:0-50982 GCF_030153625.1 Pyrococcus sp.
TATGATAAGTGGGATGTTATAATGAAAAAGGTTCAAGACATTGTGGAAGCTATACCTAAAAATGGAACTTTATCAATTGTTCAGAGAGATTTAGAGAGCAATGGGGATAAATTTGCACTAAAAATCCTCAAATATTTATTAGAGAATAGCAATATGGTTTTCTTAATCCTATACGAGCCCTATACAGTACTAAAGTCAAATCTAGCTTGGTTAGGCGTAAACATTGAAGATTACCTTGGCAAGAACTTAATGATTTCTTTGGGAGTGTCCACAGAATCGAGAGAAACGTTAAAGGGGTATACGTTCTTTCTGGGGCAATTGATGAAGTTATTTTTATCAGCAAGCTAAAAGACCTAGCAAACAGCATAATAGGTAGAATAGACAAAGAAAAAGAATATTGGATCTTCACATATCTAACTTCAGGGATATGTAAACTATTTTCACATCCAAGTACTGTTTACAAGCTAGTCTTAGCAATGAAAGATGACGTCCTCAAGGATATCAAAGTAAAAACCATAGTAACTTATGTCCCCGTTGAGTGTCCAGTAATTGAAGATGTAATATATCAAGCTTCAGACATTGTTATTGAGACTAAGGTTCTTGGAAATAGAAGAGTCGGAATATTTTCAAAGGGTGGGGAAGGAATTTTTCCACTTTTTGAGGAGGGGTAGCCATGGTATCGTGGGATATAGAGTTTTTAGATAAAGAAGTTGGAGAGATAAAGAAACATTCCCTTATCCTAATACATGAAGAAGACTTACCATCGAGAGGGCGAGATCTTTTGTATTACATAATGGCAGAGAAATTGAGAAAGGGTAACTTAGTTGGGTACTTCAATATATCTTATCCTCTCCAGATGGTGTTTAGGGCTCTGGAGAGATTTAACTTGAACCCTATTGAACTTCTCCACTCAAGAATTTTGGCAATTATAGACACCTTTGGAAGTTTTTACGGAATAAAGACAAATCTCCCAGGAGTTTGGTATTTAGAAGGGATGCTCTCCTCTGAGACTCTACCTGGGAAATATGCAAAGGTTATAGAAGCTCACAAATCGGTGTGGGCGAGAGAGGGGATGTTCAAAGATAGAGACATTTTTGGATTTGCAGTTGCCATGTCCTCTTACATTGATATCTTTGGTTCGAGAGAGGAAACTTTGAGGTATTTAGAATTATCTGCAGAAGTTAGGAGCAAACACTCTGCATATAAAAAGTATCCGAGGGGAACAAACTTTTGGTTGTGGGTTGGAAAACGAGATGAGGGAGTTTTAAATTCTGTTTACAGAAGGGCAGATTATGTCTTGAGAACTAGGAGTAGGTTTACAGAGGAGGGAATTAAAAGGGAGCTCTTGGTTCTAAAGACCCCTGAACTCGTGGAAGATATTCCAGTATTTGAATATGAGTTCAAAGGAGATAAAATAGTTGGACGGAGAATTTGTTGACAAACTTCTGTAAATTTTTATACCCAAAACTATTTAAAATCTCCATATATGTGTAAATTTGATGATAGTGGGAATTCTTGGAGGAGGTCAACTAGCTAAGATGATGGCCCAAGAAGCCAAGAAGATGGGCTTTAAAGTAGCTATCCTTGATCCTCAAGAAGAACCTCCAGCTAAAGGAGTTTCCGACTATCACATTCAAAGAAGCTTCAAAGACGAGGAAGCAATAAGAAAGTTAGCGGAGATATCAGATGTTCTAACCTACGATATAGAGCACATAAATGTTCAGGCTCTAAAAGAGCTTGAGAAGGAAGGTGTGCAGATACATCCATCCCCTAGGATCCTTGAAATAATTCAGGATAAGCTATTACAAATGGAAGTCATGAAGGAAGCTGGAATTCCTGTCCCACGCTTTATAAAGGCAGATAAAGACGAGCTATTTGACAAAGCTTTAGAGTTTGGCTTCCCCTTAGTTCAGAAGACAAGAAGGGAAGGATATGATGGAAAGGGAGTGGCAGTGATAAGAGAGAAAAGTGATTTAACTAAATTAATTCCCGCGGATTCAATGCTCCAAGAGTTCGTGAACATTGAGAAAGAGATCGCTGTAATGGTGGCTAGGGATCAGGAAGGAAACACTGTAACGTATCCTGTCGTTGAGATGACGTTTAACGAGGCAAATATTCTCGACATGCTCATTGCACCTGCAAGAATTGATGAGGAAATAGCCGAAGAAGCAAAAAAGATCGCAATAAAGGCGATAAAAGCTTTAGATGGAGTGGGGATATTTGGGGTAGAGATGTTTCTGACAAAAGACGGAAAAGTATATCTTAACGAAATAGCTCCAAGGCCCCATAATTCTGGTCATTACACAATAGAGGCCTGCCTAACAAGCCAATTTGAACAGCACATAAGAGCCGTAACAGGCCTCCCCTTGGGAAGCCCCGAACTTTTAATTCCAGCGGTCATGTTTAACCTCCTTGGGGAAGGAAGGGGAAAGCCAAAAGTCATTGGAATGAAGGAAGTTTTAAAATTCCCTGGAGTGTATGTCCATATTTATGGAAAGCCTGTTGTTAAGCCTCTAAGAAAAATGGGTCATGTAACTGTTGTAAATAGGGATTTAGAAAAGGCTCTAGAGATTGCACATAAAGTTAAGAAAATAATAAGGGTGGTTGGAGATGCCTAAGGTTGGAATTATAATGGGAAGCGATTCTGATTTGCCCGTAATGAAGGAGGCCGCTAAAGTTCTAGAGGAGTTTGGAGTTGATTATGAAATAACAATAGTCTCAGCTCACAGAACTCCTGAGAGGATGTACGAGTATGCAAAAACTGCTAGGGAGAGGGGAATTGAAGTTATTATTGCAGGTGCTGGAGGTGCAGCTCACCTTCCTGGAATGACGGCATCAATAACAACTCTACCTGTGATAGGAGTTCCAGTTAAAAGTAAGGCCTTAAATGGGTTGGACTCACTGCTCTCTATAGTGCAAATGCCAGCGGGCGTTCCTGTTGCCACAGTCGCTATAAACAATGCTAAGAATGCTGCTTTACTTGCCCTTAGAATTCTTTCGATAAAGTATCCAGAAATTGCCGAAAAACTTGAAAGATATAAAGAAGAGATGAGAAAAACAGTTGAGGAAAAGGCCAAAAAGCTAGAAGAGGTTGGTTGGAGAGAATATCTAGGAGAGGACTGAGTTAATTTTTCGTTTCTTTGATTTTTATTAGAAAATTTGACAACTTATTAAATTTGAGAAATTATATAAAGTCTCGTTCAGCATGCAAAACTATGATAGAAGTCAGAACTCACACAGCTTTGCATGTTCTGAAAGGTGCTGTTGTAAAAGTTTTGGGAAAAGACGCTAAATGGACAGCAGGTGTTTATGTCAATGGAAACCACGGAAGGTTAACTGTTAAGTTTAATAGAAAACCAACCCAGGAGGAAATTAGGGAGATAGAGAGGCTTGCAAATGAAAAAAATTAAAGAAAATGTCCCCATACAAATACATAACCTTCCAAGGGAAGAAGCAGAAAAAAATTTTTGGAGAAGATATGTATGATCTCTTTCCAGTCCCAGAGCATGTCAAAACTCTTAAAGTTGTAGTCATTGAAGACTGGAATGTCAATGCATGCAATAAGGAACATACAAAGACAACGGGTGAAATAGGAGAAATAAAAATAAGGAAAGTTAGGTTCAGGAAATACAAAGAACTTCCCGAAATAAGCTTTGATGTGCTCTAAAATTATAACTAAAAGGATTGATGTATGTAGTAACCCACATATAACACAAAATTACAAAAATGGAAAAAAAATAACGGGAGTTTACAAGAGGTGTTTCCTTTTTTCGTAGTCTTGGGAATGCCAGTCGGAGCTTCTAGTTCTTAGCTCTATCATGTGGGCAACCATTTCTGCTTTCTTCTTTGCAACCTGAACATCTTTATCCCAGGCCAAAACAACTCCTAACCTCCTCCCTGGATAAGCTTCAGGCTTTCCAAATAGCCTAACAGTGGCATTTGGAACGCTTAAGGCTTTCGCTAACCCTCTGAATCTAGGTGAATACCCAGAGACCTTGGCCTTAATCACGTGAGTTGCTGCTGGAGTTAGCATTGGGAACAGTCTATAACCATCAACCCATTCTCCTGGGATTGGAAGGCCGAGAACTGCCCTTAAGTGAAGACCAAATTCCGAGAACCCAGGGGGATGAGAGGCCAAGGTTACCATCCCAGTATCGTGAGGCCTTGGAGAGACTTCATTGGCCCAAACTTTGTCTCCCTTGACAAACATTTCAACTCCAAATAGTCCAAGCCCTCCAAGGACCTCAGTTATTCTCTTTGCTATCCTGTAAACTTCCCTCTCAGCCTTTTCACTGATTTCAGCTGGTTGCCAGCTTGCGTGGTAATCACCATCAATCTGATAATGGCCTACGGGCTTTGGAAATGTAGTTACTATCTCTCCATTCTCATCGAAGTGTCTCACGGCCAACTCTGTAATTTCAATGTCAAAGTCTATGTGCTCCTCAACGATGATCTTCTCTGCACTTCCCCTCGCTTTAGTCTTGGCCTCTTCCCAGGCCTTGGGAATGTCCTCGGGACCTCTAACGAAGTATGAACCCTTTCCAGAGGAGCTCATTATTGCCTTCGTGTGACATGGATAACCTATCTTTTCACACGCCTCATATAACTCATCAAGTGTCGTGGCATACATGTAGCGGGAAGTGGGGACTTTCGCTTCCTTGACTAGGGTTTCCCTTAACCTTTCCCTGTGCATAGCTATCCAGGTTGCCTTGGCGTTTGGTACTACGAAGTATCCATCTTTCTCGAATTCAAAGAGTGCATCGAGATTTATTGCCTCGATCTCTGGGATTATTGCATCGGGCTTTTCCCTCTCAACAACGCTCCAGAGGAAGTCCTTGTCCATCATGTTGCCAACGTAAGATCTATGAGCCACCTGCATTGCGGGAGCGTTCGCATACCTATCGACAGCAACGACCTCAACACCAAGGCGTTGGGCTTCTATTGCTATTTCCTTTCCAAGCTCACCACTTCCCAGCAAGAGAATCTTCTGAGCTGAATCAGTTGTTGCAGTTCCGAGCTCATCACGAAGCTTTATCATATTAACCACCTCGGGCATTGACGTTAAAATGTTAAAAATTTAGTCTATTTAAGAATTTTTTGACAAAAAAGTGGCAAACACCCACTAACTATTGTTAAAATTAAACAATTATGTTTAACAGCAAGTGTCAAGATAAGTTGGGTATTACCTTCAGAAAATTATAGGGTGTAAAGAAGCTTTCCAACCATCTTTGAGCAGAAGCAAAATCTTCTGCCTAAACTTCAATCTCAACAGCTGAAAAGCCCATGGATACCAAGGATCCCTATCAACAACAAACAGACTCCACATTAGCCTCAACCCAGGCGAAAGCTCCTGATTATAGTCTTTAACCTGCGATAGTAAGTCCTCACCGTCTCATGATTCATCTTCTAGCTGTTATAAGACCGCTTATTTTTCTGGGGGGATGGGATAACACACGATTACAGCCAGGACTTTTATCTTGTTCCGCTTGAAAGGATTTTTAACTTCCTCAACTCATGATCAGAATTAACTCTAGTCTCATGTAAGTTTTCAGAGGACATTCATTTTGCTGAATCGTACATATGCAACTAAGATAAATAGTAGGGAGATTAACGCTAATATCAAAATATCTTGCCAAACTAAGCTCAAGCTTTCACTAAGGGGTCTGTCCTCAGTAATTCTCTCTTCATAAGCAAGAGCCGAAAAGATTTCACTGATTTGAGGCTTTCCTCCAAAAATTATCCTTATGATTTCCTGATAGTGGTAGTTTGGGGAAATGTAAAGAATTTTCTCTGCTGTGGTTGCTAGGTCAATCAGCCACGCTTGATACTCAGGGTCTTTAAGGAGGATCTCTTGAAGCTGCTCCTCAGTGAGATTTGTAACGTTTTCGGGAATATTGGGGATTGGGGGTAAGCCAGCCACTGCAAATGCCACTATTCCAGCGATTATTGAAAGCAAAAAGCTAAAGAAGACAAATAGGAAAATTGACATGATTAGAGCATTTTTAGATTTTTTAATGAGTATTGAAATTAACAGCCCCAAGCTCAAGAAAACTAATCCATAGAGCGTGCTGAAGGGAAAAGTTGCTAAAACGTCATAAGGTCATCTCCGGTTATTGGAACTCCTAAGACTAGTGCAAAAGCCACTGTTAAGATATAGAACAACACTAGGGCTACGCTAAGGGTTAACAAACTCCCCAGGAGCTTGCCGAGGAGTATCTCATCCCTGTGCACGGGTTTTGAGGCCATCAACTTTAGAGTTCCTTTTTCAATTTCTTCGTTTATTGCAGTTGCCCCAAGGAGGAGTCCTAATAAGGCTATTGAGTAGTTGAACGCATTGGAGAAGCTTGAGAGGAAGAGCATTTGGAAGGGCGTTTTATATAAGTTTGCACTTATACCAAGTCTTTTTGAGCTGTAAATCATTCCCAGAGAGATTATTGTGAAGAGAGCTATTATTATTTGAAATTTCCTTGTTCTAATGGTAACTTCGAAATCCTTCCTCGCTATATTGATTGCTTTCACGTCCATCACCAGTTCTTGAATAACAATTAGTTTGTTTAAAATAATTACTTTTTATATATTGTCGCTTGTTCAAACAAAATTATAAGGAAAAAAACATGGTGACAATAATTATGAAGAAAACTTTAAGTAGTATTTGTAATTACATAACTATGAAGAAATGTAAAGAACTTGGGGGTATCCTAAATGTAGAGGAAGGCCTTAGTTATAGGATTGGTGTTAATGACCATAGGAGTGATAGTAGGAGGAGTAGTTGAGGAAGCCAAGTTGGATATAGCATATGGTATCTATAAATGGCACAAAACAGGGGATTGGCGACAGGCCATTGGAGGAGCTAAAGCAGGTGCAGCAACGATAATAAGCGCCGAAGTGGCTAGAAGAGCAGCTATACGGTGGGGACTAAAAACTATAGCAAGAGCAATACCGTATGTTGGCATCGCAGTGTGGGCTTAAAGATAGATAATTGAGGTGGGGTCAATATGGAGAAATCATTTCTAAAGAAGTTTATCGGGCTGTTCGTTGTTGGGCTTATAATGGCTCTAGGAACAGCCATAAGCGTAGTTATATTGTTTAGGGATATTCTTCCCATTAACTCGACAACAGACTTCCTTGGAGCAACGCTAGTCTTTATGCTAATATATGCAGAGCTCGGCTACGTACTTGAGTTCCTCCTGCAAGGGGCTAAGGGGGTTCAGAGTTGAAAAGAAATACTAACAGACTAATTTTTGTCTCATCTTTGTTATTGTTTGTAGGATCTTTGGTAGGGATTTTTCTCTCATTTGATTATATAACCAATGAGACAATTAACAAACACGGAGAAATAAACGTTATGCCACTTTTGGAAAAAGAGTTCAATGAAGAAAAATTAAGTTTTTCTTATATCTTCGTTAACAATCTTAGAGTAGTCTTATTGCTTTCTTTTGGTGGTGTTTTGACCTTTGGCGGCTTAACATTCCTGAACTTAATTCTTAATGGCATAAATCTGGGGATACTATTTTATGATTCTCTGCTCTTAGGAGATCTCAAAGCCTTTTTCCTCTTAATATTTCCTCACGGTGTTTTTGAGATTCCTGGAATGATTATAGCCGGTGCTGCTGGTTTTAAAATTCCCTACGAAGTTTTAAGGTTTGCCTTGAGTAAAAAGGAAGAGATAATCACGGAAGAGGACGCTAAAGAATTCTTTAAGCTCGTGAGTATTTCAATAGTTTTAATATTCATTGCTGCTTTGATTGAGAGTACAATAACGCTTAAAATCGCCGAAAGCTTAAGGTGATTGAAATGTGGAGGAAGGCCTTAGTTATAGGATTGGTGTTAATGACCATAGGAATGGTGGTAGGAGGGGCTGTTGCAGTAAGTGATGTAAGCCTTTGGGCTTCTAGCGCTGGATATGCTTTTGTTGATGATGCTAAGTCGTTTGCATTATACAATAGGTATGCTCCCCTTGACATTTGCAGGGCTGGACTTTGTGAGCACACCCGCAGGGGTAGCATTTTGGCTTTAGCTACCTCATTATTTAAATTTTACGGGGAAAGGAGGGAATTAGCATGGGAATAACCAAGAAGGACGTGTTTTGGACTTTCATAGTCGCGATTTGGATATACAATACTCTCGCTTTACTTGACGTCTTGGGAATAACAGAAATCAAAGAGTTGATGTTCTATGCATTGGCCACAGTACCGCCGCTCTTCCTTTACCTATACCTCATGGCCTCACCACCAGAGCCAGACATAAAAACGATAGCAAAATTTGGGGGAGCATCAGTAGCCGTTCTCTCAATCTTAGGAGGATTGCATATAGTCTTAAAGTAAAGGAGGGGGCAGATATAAAACGTAATTTAGTCTCTATTTCATTTTTACTGTTTCTCATAGGATTTGTGCTTGGAACATTTTTATTGTCTCAAAGCCACATCATAAATGTTAATGTAACCCAAAAGCCACACTTGAATCCCCCAGAAAATAATATGGAGAACATCTTCATCCGCATACTAATCAAAAATATCAAGAGTATCTTGCTACTCTCTTTTGGTGGTGCACTAACTTTTGGAGGATTAACTCTTTTGAACTTAATCTTAAACGGCATGAATTTGGGGGTAATTTTTCATGCTTACTTAACCTCAGGAGAGCTAAAAACCTTCCTCCTCTTAATCCTTCCGCACGGTGTTTTTGAAATCCCCGGAATGATTATTGCTGGTGCTGCTGGTTTTAAGATTCCTTATGAACTGTTGAGGTTTGCTTTGGGCAAGAAGGGAGAGATTATTACGGAGGAGGATGCAAAGGAATTTTTCAAGTTAGTAGCAATTTCAGTAGTATTGATTCTCATCGCTGCTTTAATTGAGAGTACAATAACCTTAAAAATAGCTAAAAGCTTAAGGTGATTAAAATGTGGAGAAATAGCAATCTGACTTACTACCTAACTAAGAGATATACGAACTCAGAAGAGGCTGCGATTGTTGGAGGTGCTGTAGGAACTACTGCCGGATGGTTAGGAGGAAATGCTATTGATTATGCAAGTAAGTGGGCAGGAGAAAAAGTAGGAGCATGGACAGCGGTAAAAATGGATGCAAAAGTAGGAAGAAGAGTTAGGAACTATATTTAGAAGTCTTGTAGGTTTGACGGTAGGGTTAGCTGTGGGTACTGCGATTGGACATTAAGGAGGTGAGTCTGGAATGAATGTTTTAAGGGCACTTGCTTGGTTTCTTGTTCTTTTTTTTTTCTGTTGATGATAGCTACGAGGTTAACGGAAGATGCTGTTTTTGGTACTGTGGCAGGCCTCACTCTTGGAGCCTTCTTGGCCACCACCAAGTGCTCATGGAAAAATTCCATAGCGGCTGTAGGGCTCATCTTAGGACTCCTCATAGGTTACACTCTCCTCCCAAAATTCTGGCCGAGAGGAATGAAAATGCCGAATCTTAGGTCTGCTTTTCTCTTTTTAACATGGGGGTGTGTAGTATGGAGGGACGTTTGTTGTGGATCGGTGGCGTTGTGGCATTGTTGTCACTAATTTATGGTGTTTTTTCGGTTTCGGTGGTTGATTTGAAGCATGTTGGTGTCATGCTAGTGTTCTTTGGTGTCGCAGGATTTTCCTTGTATGGGGCGTTTAGGGTTTACAGGGAGTCTAAGATTAAGTGGTTGCTGTTTGGGGTGGGGTTTATAGTTGCTTCAGTTGCTGTTTCCCAGCTTACGATAAAGTTTGACGATCCAATTAGCGTCATAGTTGCAGGTCTAATAAGCCTCCTTACAATCTCCCTAATAGAAGCCACAAAAAAGATTCAAAATGACAACATGAGTTTTGAAAACGATATCGTGAGGTGAAGGTCAATGAATGATGAGAAAAAATCATTTCTGATACTCTATGCAGTTAACCTGATTATGGCAATAGCGATTTTTCTATATTTAACGAGAATCAAGGGTTATACCACTGAAGACATAACAAAAGTTGCCTTAATGGTCCTCCTGCCAGTCTTTCGGCCCAGATCTTAAAGTTATAGATAGGGTGAGGTCAAAGTGTTCTTTTTGGTGATTACTCTATCAAGTGAAAAGGGGTGATGGAGAATGTCCAAGAGGGCTACTATCTTGCTCTTTATTTTACTCTTCTTAGCCCAACCCTACTACGCTTATGCATTATTTGATAAAATACATTACACAATATTTTCCAACGGCACGCATGCATTGATCCAAACTGAGATAGCCCATTATTTTGTTGACTGTGGCATGGTAGATTGTTGGCCAGGAGTTTACTCCGTAGATTCATACCTCTTTTACTATGATCCCCCTCACATTTACCTCCTTAACTTAATCCCTGCAGCTAGAATTCTCATCTTCTCATCCCTACCCCATTACTTTCCCAGAAATACCATAGTTCATATAGATGTTTGGCCTCATTGGGCAGCTTACTTGAACAATTCCTGGTATGTTGATGTAAGTGTATTCGCGTATTTCCCTGAGCTTAATAAAGATCGAAACTACAAATACATTTACCTCCTTGACACAAAGAATTTCTGTGTCCGATTGAGCAATCAAACCTCCTCATCCCTTACTACCGAAAATATGAAGAGGACGATTAATGGTTGGAGCATTGAGATACCAGAAACCTTCAAAACTAATAAAACCAGCATTCCCGTTTGGGCAGACCTTCTAGTTGCTTATTCAAACATAAGCTCTTATTATGAAGAGTTGATCTATATGCCTCCTCCTTCCGAGATTTTGGTGTTGAACTCTTCGAGATTTCCGATCTACTTCATTCTCAAAAAAGGTGAAGAAACGAAGAACGTCACGTTACTTTACATAGAAAATCCTCCTCATGATAGAGTTAGTTTTCAACTTCCAGAGAATATCAGGATCATTAATGTGACCTTATGCAACCAACAAGTTTCAACTAATACTTCTACTCCAGGTCTAATTGAAACACCTCCTAAGGAAAACATAACAATGAAAAATATAACGAATACATCAACTGAAACATTAACTTCCAAGACCACGACAACCTCGCCACCAGTGAAAAATATAACCACAAGAAGAGACACAACTACATTCCCAACTACAACCACAGGAAGCATATGTGGACCAGGATTAATAATCTTACTTGCAATCTTCCTGGTTATTAGGAGAAGGATCTAGAGTAATTATGTGATAAGCCAAAAGAAGGTTGTTATTCCACTTTTTATCTTATTTCTCCTGGCCCAACTTCACTATCTCTATGCATTACCCGCTAGATTAACATTATACTGTCAATTTTATTATTTTTGGACTGATTTTTAGCCATAAATATGGCAAACCTTTTTAAGTCCCTAAAGCTACTTCTCCCAGGTGATATCAATGCTAACCTATGCACAGGCGGGAGTTGATGAGGAAAAGACAGCTAAGGCCTTGAGAGGGATAATAAACCTAGCAAGGGAGACGTTCAAGTTCAGAAAAGGAAAACTTGGTGAGCCAGCAGAAGATCTGGGCCACTATTCAGCCCTCCTTGATTTTGGAGACTTCTATCTCGCGATGACAACCGATGGTGTAGGAACTAAGGTTATAGTTGCCGAGGCCGTGGGAAAGTTTGACACTATAGGGATAGATATGATAGCGATGAACGTAAACGATTTGCTATGTGTAGGTGCCGAACCCGTGGCACTTGTAGATTACTTTGCAGTTAAAGAACCTAACGAGAGAATTTTTGAGGAAGTTGCCAAGGGGCTATATAAAGGAGCCGAGGAGGCGGGAATTACCATAGTCGGAGGAGAGACAGCAGTGATGCCTGACCTTGTGAACGGATATGATCTTGCCGGGACTGCAATAGGAATTGTAGAAAAGAATAAGGTGGTAACAGGGGAGAAAATAAGACCTGGTGACGCTGTTATAGGAATTTCAAGTTCCGGAATTCACTCTAACGGCCTAACCCTGGCAAGAAAGCTTCTAATTCCCAAATATGGACTTGATTATGAATATAAAGGCAAAAAGTTGTGGGAATGGTTGCTGGAGCCAACTAGAATTTACGTAAAGCCAATTCTGAAGCTTTTAAATAGTGTGGAAGTTCATGGATTGGCACATATAACTGGAGGAGGCCTTCTAAACCTCAAGAGGATTACAAACTATGGATTTAAGTTAAATATGCCTCCTATAACGGGGATATTTAAGCTAATCTATGATAACGGCGTTCCTTTAGAGGAGATGTTTAGGGTATTCAACATGGGTGTTGGGTTTGTCGTTGTAGTTTCCCAGGAGGAGAAGGAAGAGGCACTTCAAATATTAAACAAATATTATGATAGCTTTGAGCTTGGAATCGTTAGTGAAAAACCTGGAATAATAGTCGAGAACTATGGTGTAAAGTTTATTTAAGAATAGTCTAACACCGCTTAGGGATGAAAATGAAAATAGTGTTTGACATGGATGGGGTATTGTACAGAGGGAACACCCCAATAGATGGTGCAAAGGAAGTCATCGAGTTCCTAAAAGAGAAAGGGATAAAATTTGCATTTTTGACGAACAACTCAACGAAGACTCCTGAAATGTATAGGGAAAAGCTCCTGAAGATGGGAATAGATGTCCCCGCTGACTCAATAATAACTTCGGGACTTGCAACGAGGATTTATATGAAAAAACACTTTGAACCTGGGAAGATATTTATCATAGGTGGGAGGGGACTTGTAGAAGAAATGGAAAAACTAAACTGGGGAATCGTTAGTATTGAAGAGGCTAGAAAAGGCTTTTGGAAGGAAGTAAAATATGTGGTTGTTGGATTGGATCCAGAATTAACATATGAAAAACTGAAGTATGGAGCACTTGCAATAAGAAATGGAGCAGAGTTCATCGGGACTAATCCTGATAAAACATACCCTGGGGAGGAGGGAATTTACCCTGGAGCTGGTTCTATAATAGCGGCTCTAGAAGCTGCAACAGATAAAAAACCTCTAATAATAGGAAAACCTAACGAGCCTATGTATGAAGTCCTTAAAGAAAAGCTTGGTGAAGGAGAAATCTGGATGGTTGGAGACAGGCTTGATACTGACATTCTCTTTGCAAAAAAATTCGGGATGAAGGCGATTATGGTTTTAACTGGAGTTCACTCTCTTTCTGATATCGAGAAAAGCGGTATAAGGCCTGATCTTGTATTTCCAAGTATAAAAGAGCTTTTGGAATATTTAAAAATACTACATGATGAAGATAAAGAGGGCACCAAGTGAGGATAACTTTCAGGAATCTCTTAAAAACCTTGCATTTTCCTTTTGAAAACCTGTTGTCCTTCAATAAATCATTTTTCTGAATTTTCTTTGCTACTGGGTGTGTCACTCTGTTTGGCCAGCAGATTTGTCTATGTATTCTGTAGCATTCTCTAAGTCTAGAAGGAATAGTCTTCTGGCTATACCATAAGTTTGTAATTATCCCGTCATGTTGAGCACTGAAAACTTTAAACCTCTCAGCTATAAATAAGTAGATGAGCTCAATAAAGGGGTGTGAGAGTGAAAACATCCATTGTAACCCCTGCTATACCCTTGATAGTTCCAGCGGTGTTAGGGAGTCTCGAAAGATTTGGAAGAGCATAAAGCAAGAGTTGAGAAAAGAATAGACAAAATCGCTGAGATACTTGATAGGGTTGCGAGCGGAGATCTAAGCGTTGAAGACGAAGTAATTAGTGGAGAGTTAAGAAAGGGATCGAGAAACTTAGAAGATCCATTAGTGAGTTAGGGTTAATACAGGTCTATGGCTGTGATAAAGGCGCTGGACTTATCTGTGAGTATGCTGGAGCTTGATTTATATGGATTTCCAAAAACAGGGGTGATGTCTTTGAAGTTCATTATTATAAAAAGATTCAAGAATAGGGATGAGTTATGTAAGTTTTTGGAGAGATCAAATACAAAGTCTTCATTTGGTATCTTTAGGTTGATAGCCTTTATCTTTGCTAGTATCTTAGTTGAGCGTATGTTTCCTGGCTCTGAATTTGTTAAGAATATCGTGATTGTCGCACTGGGCTTAGCAATTTTTGTGACTTTTCCTAAATTGGGAGGCAAGGGAACATAAAAATACACTTTAAGTTTGTTGGAGGTGAAAAACAACGGACACGATAACTAAAATGCTTCCAGTTCCATTTATGGCAGTGGTTGCATACTTGCTATGTTTTCATCGATGTTTGCTCTTTGGGGAAACCCACTAAGGTATCTTGCAATAGCAGGCATTGTCCTCCTAACAATCCTTAAATTCTCAGCGGCAATGAGAAAAGGAGAAATAAGAAGGCTACTATTAAGGCTTAAAAAGAGCGTTTAATGGAAGAAAAACTTCAGTTGATCGTAATTTATGGGTAGAAAGGTGTGAGAAAGACTATAGCCTGGGACTTGGAGGATTTTGGAAAGTTAAGATATGGAAGTTCCATTTTTCGCTTTCTTCGAGCTCCCATCTTGCTGAAGGTAATGCTTGGAGAATTATAAATAGCGCTTTCTCGCCAACGGTCTCTTTTCAAGGAAATGCTCAATCTCGGTTAGAGCCAGCTTGGAGGCCTCCACAAGAACTTCACCGACAACTTCTTGCTTGGAACCTTCCCTCATCGTAACTACTCCAAATAAGCCTATCAACGGCCTTTTCCAGAATTTCATCTGGGACATCAGGATCAACCTGCTCAAACTTATCCTGAGGAAGTGTCTAGGAAGGCATAGAGTGAGCGAAATCGTGAACTTTAATACTTGAGAACACTCTCCAAAAGCTACCTTAGCATAAGCCGTTGCCGAAATTGTTAAAATGATAATTGCTATTATGATAATGGTGATTATCATATGTACCCATTCGTTGACAGAAAAGAGGAGCTTAAGGCCCTTAAAGAGCGTTTAACGAGAGAAAACTTTGAGTTGATTGTGATTTATGGGCGTAGGAGGGTGGGAAAGACTCGCCTTGTCCTCGAAGCCGTTAGAGACCTTCCTCACGTCTACTATCTGGCGGTTGAAGGCAATAATCTGAGGCATTTTAGAGAAACCGCTGAGAGGGTGTTTCCGGAAGTTAGATACTCCAGGGAAGACTGGGAAGGAACCCTTCACGCTTTAAAGGGAAAGATCATCGTTATCGACGAGTTCCCGAACTTGATAAAGGAAAATCCTCGTGTCCTTTCACTCTTTCAGAGGGTTATAGACCTCGACCTGTCTAATTCTAACACAAAGATGATTCTCCTCGGCTCCTCGGTAAGTATGATGACTGAGAAAGTTCTGAGCTACAAGAGTCCTCTCTATGGCAGGAGAACCGGCTCAATGAAGCTCAAACCAATGGGCTTCTTTTCCCTCAGGGTGTTCTTTCCCACAGCCAGTTGGGAGGAGCTCGTCGAGATCTACGGCATGACCGATGGAATTCCCTTCTACATAACTCAGGTTAAGCTCCCCTTCTGGGAGTGGCTGGAGGAAGAGCTTTCCAGCCCGGTGAGCTTCTTCAGGGATGAGGTGGACTTCCTCCTGAAGTATGAGTTCAGCGAGGTGAGCACCTACAAGAGAATTCTTGAAGCCATAGCCCTCGGAAAGACGACCCCCAAGGAGATAAGGGACTTCACAGGCCTGAGGCATTCCGATATAAGCCCCTACCTCAGGAACCTGATCGAGGCCGACCTAATAGTGAGAGAGGTGCCGGTTACGGAGAAGGGAACATCAAAGAGAGGACGCTACTATATTGCCGATAACTTCCTAGCTTTTTGGTTTAGATTCATCTTCCCGAACCTCTCGCGCATAGAGGAGGGGACGTTCAGCGTTGAGGAGATAAGGGACTCCTACGACCACTACCTCGGCCTTGTTTTTGAGAAGGTTGCGAGGCAGTTTTTGGTAAAGCTCAATAAAGCTGGCAATCTTCCCTTCAAGTTCACTAAGATTGGTCGCTGGTGGCACAAGAACGAGGAGATAGACCTCGTGGCTTTAAACGAGCGAGAAAAGAGGGCTTTGTTTGTGGAGGTTAAGTGGAAAAGCCTAAGTGGAAGGGAAGCGCGTGGAATTTTATGGGATTTGGAGAGAAAAAGCGAGCTTGTTGGACTGGAAGGATGGGAAAAGCATTACGGTCTAGTGGCTAAGGAAATCCGGAATAAAAATGCACTGAAAAGCGAGGGCTGGCTTGTATGGGATTTGGGGGATTTTGAAAGGCTTATTTCTCCTGGGGAAATCTCCTACCTTTGATATAACACTCGAGATAGAAGAACTGAAACGAGTGTTTATCGAGATTAGGGGAAGAAGATAAAGGAAACCTTCCCGCTCCAAAGTACCTGCAGATTAAGAATTAGGAGGAAGAGCTGAGGATGATCTATTCTGTCCTAAAGGATGATTCAAAGAAAAATATAATATAAAAAAGAGATGTCAAATTTGAAGTCCTCTCAAGTCTTCAAGCTTTGGAGTTTGCCGACTACTCTGAGAACACGAAGGAAAAAGCCCTCCAGAAGCTCTCTTCGATGGTTGATGAATTCTTAAGAGAAAAGACGACCTTCAAGACCCTCCAGAGGATCGGTCTTACAACCTTTGCCATCGAAATAATAAAATGGAGTTAGTTCAACAGAGCGGATGATATAAGAGGCTTTGAGAGCTTGGAATAATAGTCTTTAGAACTTTTGAGACCAGAGATGAGGGTTCGTATTCGTGAATAGATGGGAAGAAGGAAAATAACTGTTACCACACACGTTATATGGTCCCTAGAGGAACCAGTAATCTAGGAGAAGCTCTCGTTTGCTGGTTTTTACTATAGTTCAAGCAAGGAGTGTGACATTGTGATAAAAGGGCGGAAGTTCTTCGGGATTGAGGTCAAGTACGGCGAGGTTAAAACGGAATCAGACCATATGCATCTCGAAGGATGAAGTTGGTGAGAACGTGTATCCTGTTTCCCTCTATCTCTATGGGCTGGAAAAAAGCGGGAAGTCAATATGATAGCCTTGTTTCAAAAACTCAGAGACAAAACCTAAGGCTCAACGCTAACCCTTAGGCGTGAAAATTACAATGTATTTGTTGGGACCCGGACCTCTCCCACCGACTATGTATATCCTCCGACCGTCCCATCCTCCCGGGGCCTGTCCAAGAGGGTACGGAAGGGTTCCAACTCTTGTTAGGGTATTATTCTCGGGAACGAAGAGGTAGATGTTACGGCTGAAATTAACGTTGTCGTCAAAGCCGCCAAAGATGTATATTCCCCTGTCAGTCGCTACCGCCGTCCTGGCCCAGTATTTGTCGGGGAGTCTAACTTGTGCCCAGACAAGGTTTTTCGAGGAAGGATCAAAGACCGCTATCCTATCGCCGTGTACGAAGTATCCTTTACCTTTGTACCACACTGCCGCATACTTTGAAGTTCCCGGAAAGACGAAACCCTCTGGAAAACCGAGATCGAGACATTGGAACTTCTTTGCATAGGGGTCAAATGAATAAGCGGAGAGGTTTCCATTTAGAAATCTAACGAAGAGATAAGCCTTTGAGCCGTCCCAGAGGAGGGAGAGCTGATCGTAGTCTCTAAAGGGCATCTCCGCGAATTCCCTCATGCTCCCGTTCTCAGGGTTATACGCGTAAACGACCGGGACTAGGGTGATGTTACCGGGATTCATGCCTCCAAAGAGCAACACTTCGTTGTCTATCCACAAAGCAGGTACATCCACCACGAAGGGCACATCGAGCTTTCCAACCAGCTCAGACTTTCCATTCTTCAACCGGTACACCCTATGCTCAACTTGCTCTCCCTTAACCAAAACCTTAAGACTCATCATGAAGGTCGAGTTGTCCACCTTCACAAAAAACCCGTTTCCAAGTCCTATGAGAACATCGTGGTCAATTTCTATGAGTTCAATATTATTAGTGACTTGCATGCTATTCGGTTTAGATCCGAAAGAATTCCATGCCCAGTGTCCAGCTATCCCCAATATCAGAAGAAAAAAGAGAGTCAAGAATAAACCACGCTTCATGTCATCCACCCCAATAAAACGGTATAGTTAGAGTTTTTCCGTTTAGATATTTGACTTTCAGCGAACCCTTGTATTTTCCCTGCTTATAAACATGAAACGGAACAAAAAAGTCAGACGTTGTTCCATCTCCAAAGTCCCACATTATGGAGAGAATCTCATCATACGTCTCTAATAAAGGCACAAACAAGTAACCATTGATCTCTGGAACATATATTACCCGTACTGCGTCTTTGGTTAGGGTGGGAGGTTTCTGGACATAAAATCCCTTAATAACCAAGATTAGTGCCCGCTTCATTCTACTAGATAAAGCGGGAGGAACCTTAAAGTTTAGTGTTATATTGTCCCCTGGTGTCAAGACAGCATAATGTCCATCATCCTCTAGGAGTTCCTCTGTGATTTCTCCCCCTATATCCGAGGTAGCTAATAAGGGTTTTTCTTTTACAATATGATAAGAGGCATTTACGGGAATTCCATATTCTATAGAATATAGCTTATGATCATTTAACTCCATTTTTAATTTGGAGATATCTTTATCGGTGAAAAGCGCATATCTATATGGAAACATTCGGGGATATAAATGGATGCTCTCAACAGACTTGTTTTCGTAAACTTTATTTACTTTAAAAGAATATGAGGTCTTCACATATGGAGAAACAATAACAAGATCAGTCTTTAGCCTGTTAACATTGCTACTTGCAATTTCCGTTGTAAATCTTGTGTTTAGTCTTGTGTGTATTGGGATATACAGAACAATATTTCCTTGTGGATCCAGACTTAATTCTAAACCTTGGGGATAATCCACAACTAGTAATTCAATGGAGTCTATGTAACTTGTATCCTGTTCAAATTCCTGAAGTTGAATCGAGTAAATGTTTTCCCTAATTGTATGCGAATTGTTAATCAAGTAATAATCAGTCAAATCCATATGTTTTCTGGGTTTTAATATCTCAGATTCCACTAGAACAGTATTTTCTGGGACATACTCAATGCCATTCCATGTGGACACATAGGGGCAACCTATGACTTGTAGAGCAGGCTTGTATGATACGTGCCATAAAACCCATTTCTGCCAATCTTCATCAAACCATTCAACCACATACCCGTCAACATTATGAACATTGTCTGGAAATGTGTATGGGGATTTTACATAAAAATACTGATTGTGGCCTAAAATACTCCCTCCAAGCTCTACAAGTTTTCCATCATAGGGATATGCAACATTTATGTAGATATCTGCAGAAAATGGGGCACTATACGCGTTTCCATGAAACTCTAAGTAATATCCTGCCCATCCTGGCATATTTTTTCTCACTCTATATATATTCTCTTCACCATTAAGATTCTAAGGGGGCTTTCCAAACTGAATTGTTCCTGTTTTTGCTACCACATAACCATTGTAATACTCAGTTTCTGGATCTTCTTGCCAGAGTAAATTCATTGCAAAATTATAGACTTTATAAGCGGCTTCTAGCACTTCGGTCCATGAGACACTACTAGATGCTGCAACGTGGAATCTCGTGTATCCAATATTCTCCATGTAAAATCCTGCCGCAAGTAATGAAATTACCAACATATAGGCAATTAATTTTTTCATTATGGCATCACAAGATTAGCTTACTACAATTTGGTTATTTTAATTTTTTCGGTATTTAGTTTAATAAACATGCATCTGTCTGTCCAAAAGCATAATTAAAAAGCCACTCATCACATCCAAGAACCTTTTAAACCTCAAAACTCCCAACCATACTCGAAAGACTTTTAGCCTTGACTACTACTCCAAAACCTTCGCGGAGCGCTATTATGAACTCTGAGGTGAAAAGGGCCTTTTCAATATCCAAATCGACCCTCGCAAACTATTTGGGGTACCTTAAGGAGTGCTACTTTGCATTCCCCTTGAGGTTTATTACTCCAAGGTAAAGCACGGAATGCAGCACCCTAGAAAGATATACTTCGTTGATACATCGTTTCTGACGTTTCTGAGCGTAAAGTTCAGTAAGAACATGGAAAGGCTGATGGAGAACACGGTTTTTATCGAGCTTCTCAGACGTGGAAAAGGGGTTAACTACGCCCTTGGGAAGAACTGGGGGATTGATTTTGTCCTACTCATAAAGGTTAGCTACGATGTTAGTGATGAGGGAACACTCAGGTGTGAGGTGAATGCGCTGAGGAAGGTATCAAGGGAATTCGACTTTAAAAATGCCCTATTGATTACATGGAATTCAAAAAGGAGGATAGAAAGGGAGGAACTATGATAGAGATTGTTTCATTGTGGAAGTTCTTGATTGGGGATTATACTTGATTAGCAGGGAGATCCGATAACAAGAGCTAAGAGTGAAAGGAGTTTCTAGTTTGGGATTTAATGGATTTTGATAGGTCAAGGATCACTACAGGTGCTAACTAACGCCTGTCACATTTTCAGCCATATTTGAGTATTCTGGACACTATTTTGTGTTTCCTAGATAAAATATTGGAAAGTGATGAACATGAAATTCTTGGAGCGGTGATAGTATTGCTGAGAACCTTTGATAGCTTAGACCTCTATAGTAGTGTTCTCACTTCTATTGATAGCTAAGGGAATTGATGCTCCTTTACTAGTAAAAAAGTTCTCGTCAAATGAAGCCAATGTTTTCAAAACAACGCCACTACTACCTCCTTTCACTCATTATAGTTGGATTTGGGATGTCAACTTCCCAAGAAGTAGGTCAGCTTAATGAGGACTGAAGGGTTAGTCTTACATTTTCCTTTTGAAAGCTTCACCTTTTAGGGCGGGATCGCATCTTCCTTAATATTATGGTGATCATGACAAGAATGATGGTCGTAAAGATAATAGTGTAGTGAGTTTTCTTCGGTTCTTTCTCTATGCTTAGATCAACAGTGGGGACTTCAAGCTTCACAGGAAATAATTTCATTTCTAGGGGTTCCTCTTTAAAGTTGATCTTGATGGCGTAGCACTTCGTTGTTTCTTCGTTCTGTTTAAGTGGAATAGTTATTATCGTTCTATTTGATAGAATAATTAAGGAACCTTTTATTATCCCCATGGCCTTTCCAGAAACGTTAAGATATGTAAGTGGATTTCCTTCGGGGTTTATGATGAAAGTTCCTGTTGTTGTACTAAAGGTGCAGATTTCCTCGTTGCAGAAGGATCTTTGTATCTTCATAATCCAAAAGGCGTCCCAATCACTTTCTCCTGGACAGTGATAGGAGTTGAACCATTTTATCTTTCCCTCTTGGGATACCTTTAATGCGAAGTAATCGGCTAACCAGGGGGCATCACTCCCTCCTCCATAGACGCCTGCAACTATTTCTTCACCGTTGACAACATCGGGGCGATCATAATAACCTGTATTGACTATTTTGGCCCAGAGAAGAGTTCCATTCAAGGAGAGAGCACCAAGAAGAAGGTGGGACTTTGGATCATCATTGAGTCTGATAGTTCCAACTACGAGAATTGTTCCATTAAGAGGGCCAAGTAGCTTCAATTTGGTTCCATTTGCAATGAATCTCCTGGCCCAGAGCAGGTTTCCGTCTGAATTAATCAGTCCAACGAGGTTATCCTTTAGAAACGCAACATGGCCATTGGGCAAACCAATGGCATCATCAACGCTTATGTTTTTTACCCAAACAACTTTTCCATTATTGTCAACTTTAGCCAGAATTTCACCGAGGAGAAGGACACCGTTATCGGAGGAGCTAAGGCGTTCAAAGCTTATTTCCTTAATTTGAACTTTCCAAACTGGCTTAATATTCTCATCCAACCTTATGAGAGCGTTGTTCTCATCTAGGGTGTATATTCCATCTGATATGATGGCATCCTTGAACAGCAAGTCTTGGGCTAGTACACTGCTTAAAAACATCAAGAGTAAAAATGAGTAGAAAATCTTACAATTCACATCTATAACCTCCTTAAGATTTTGCAAAATATTGACTAGCAGATTTGTCTGGAGCGAAGCATCCTCCACAGTGTGAGTTTACTTGAATTGAAGGGTCGTTGAGGCTGATACCCATTGTGTTCAATGTGGAAGAGATAACTAAAAGTGCTCCCAATATGGCCATAACAACTTTCCACTTCACAAGATCAATCCTCCTATAATTTCACGTTATATGCGCTAGGTAAGATATCTTTCTTAAGTCTTTGTGTATTCTCCTCTCTTTAAATAACAAGGTCATAAGTAATTTCATTAATCTATTGTTTTTATCTTTTTGTTGAAAATAGGTTGTTCCATAATCTTCTCCTTCTCCCTAGATTTGTTAAGACCAGTCTTACATTCAGAAGTCAATTATATTGCAAGTAGTGAGGTTAAGATTTCTTTTAAAAATTATTCCTGTTTTTAAGGAAATCCAATTGAAATTTCTATCTAAGGATCAAAGTTTCGTTAACATTCAGCTAAGTTTACCTTTATTTTGAGACCTTATAATGATATAAAATGGGGACTTAATTAGTTATACAAAATCCCCAGTGGATAGAGCCAAGTGCAATATACGAGGACTAATGTGTTAAAAAGTCCTCTTTTAGGAACCTGGGATTGGCTACCTCTTTGAATCTTAATTGACCCGAGACAGGTCGGTAAGATTACCTACATGAAGCTCTCCATAGTAAACCTTAAACCTTATTGAAGCAGGAGTCGATCCAAGAAACATTCTTTACTTCTCGTGAGATCCCCTTAAAGACTATCGCGAGATAGTTTCCGTTATTAAATCTCTTTCTCCATAGCGTAAAGGGAAGGCATGCGTCTTCCTTGATAAGGTACTTCGTTGATAACTGGGAGCGAGCAGTTAGTTCCTCCTTGATTCCCCTCTTGCCTTAAGAATAGTGCTTCAAGTTACGAGTTCGATTTTAGCTGGGCTAAAATCTTTAAACCAAAGTTAAAGAACCTCGAGCTTCCCTACAGGTTTCCAAGGACAACTGTGGAATTCTACGAAAATGTCCTCGGACTCTACTCATATCTAGATGTCCTAAGCGGGACACTAAACTTTTATTTCTTCTCTGGAGGTTATCTAAAGTTGATCTATGAATCGCTAGGAGGAGGAATAGCTTCGGAAATCTACAAGATGCTCTACAATACAGCAATTTTTGACATTATTAAGTTGATTTCAGGAGAACCTTTGGAACCGGACCTGGCATTGATAGGATGATCAAGGGAATTGTGGGTGAGCACTTAAAGCAATTCTATCAAACCTACTTCTTCAGGACTTTCCAAGGATTGGGATAAAGAAGATACTCCTCTCAAGGGACAAACTGGAGTTCATTGAAAGTAAAAACCTTGCAATAATTCTAGTCCCCTATTTCTCTTCCAGCTTCAAACTTCAAGCTCTAGGATCATCTTGAACCCATAGAATGAGGATCAAGAGAAATAGAGAAGAAAAATCAGCTGATAACGCACTTGCTCCATCCACAGACTGGACAGGTCGCGCATCCACTTTCCATCTTCAGCTCAACGAGCTTTCCTTCCTTCTCGTAACACACTGGACAGTAGACCACTCCAAGGAGCTCTCTTATCTTTTCTTCCGGAATATTCCCAGGTCTCACTTCCTCTTCTCTGCCTGGAACTTTTAGTTTACTCTCATTAGCTGGTCTCAGAGAGAACAATAGTTGTTCTTTCTTTCCGTTGAGTATCTCATCAACGTTTATGAAGTTCTTTATCCAAGGCTCTTTCTCGACTATCTCAAGCAATATCTTCTTGGCGTACTCACTTGGCTTTGGCTTGAATCTTCTCTTCTTCTTTTCTCCCTCTACGCTGTACACTTGAACGCTCAGAGAACCATCCCTGTAGACAGTTACTCCCTTGCATCCCAGGAATCTCGCTATGAGATACGCTGCCTTAACATCCTCAACCGTCGCTTCGTTTATCATATTTATTGTCTTGCTCGCTGAATCAGTCAGCCACATCTGAATGCTTGCCTGGGCTATTATGTGGTCGAGCCAGTGTATGTCCAGGGCCGTCACGAAGACTCTTTGCATGTCCTCTGGAATCTCCTCTAGCCCCTGGACTGAGCCGTAGTTGTCGCTTATCTTCTTAAGCAACTCCTCGCTGTATAGGCCTCTCTTCTTAAGTTCTTCCTCGAACACTGGGTCGACGTAGTAGAATTCACCAACGGTAACACTCTTCTTGTAGACGAGTGCATAGACCGGTTCAATTCCGCTTGAGGTGTCGGCTATCATCGAAACGCTACCGGTCGGTGGGCACGTCGTGACCATTGCATTCCTGAGCCCATACTTCTTTATCTCCTCGACGAGCTTATCCCATGGAAGGTTCCATATCTCTGGGTGGTAGAAGCCCTCCACGGGTAGCTTACCCTCTGGATATTCGGTCTTGTCGTAGAGTGGGAAGGTTCCCCTCTTCTTGGCAGCTTCGACGCTGTACTTGTAGGCGTAGAAGGTTAGGTATTCGGTGACTTTCCTCATGAACTTGAAGCCTTCTTCGCTGTTGTATGGAATTCCCAGCTTGAAGAGCGCATCGGCAAGTCCCATCATTCCAACTCCGATCCTCCTCGTCAGCTTCGTGTTGTAATCTATCTCTGGCAACGGGAACTTGTTGACGTCTATGGAGTTGTCAAGGTACTTAGCAACCTTTTGAATCACGTATGCATATTCATCCCAATCGAAGTACGGCTTTCCGTTCTCGTCGTACTTGACGAACTTGGCCAAATTGATCGATGCGAGGTTACAGGATTCGTATTCGTATAGAGGCTCTTCTCCACAGTTGTGGCTCATGAAGCCGTTGCTTATGTACATGTGATAATTGGGAACCGTGAAGTCATAGACTATTTCCTCTCCAAGCACCTCAACGCTCTCAACCGTGACAATTGGCTGGTCAACCTTCGTCTTCTTGAGGCTGAGCTTCTCCATCTTGTAGCCTTCAAGGCCTATCTTTTCCGCG
This sequence comes from Pyrococcus sp., assembly GCF_030153625.1. NCBI lineage: Archaea > Methanobacteriati > Methanobacteriota > Thermococci > Thermococcales > Thermococcaceae > Pyrococcus > Pyrococcus sp. Next base: position 24,768 of record NZ_JASKLM010000005.1, read on the forward strand.
AAGAGCTTTCTACTGTAGTTAGTTATGACGAGCTCGTAGTAACCCTTGCTCCTGTAGATCCTTTCCTCCCCATTCTTAGTTGTATAATGGAACTCGCTCTCATAAGGCTTCTCGTAAATCTTTGACAGTATTCCGAATAGCAAGAGCAGATCTTGAACTTCTCTGAGGAGCTCTCTGCTCTTTGAAGTTAGCCTTATTGCCATGTCCTTGTCAACGTATCCATCCGCACTAAAGAGGCCCCTAAGGAAGGCCGCTATTTCTCTTGGCTTGAGCCTGTAAACTATCTCTGGAATCCTCTTCTCGTTGTTTTTCACGATGTTCTCAAGCCACCTGTATGCTTCCCCGCGAACTCCTAGCTTTATCTGGTTGCCATAGCGGTGAAGTTCTGCCTTGATTCCGAAATGCTTCACGAGTATATCCCTTATCCTCACGGCAATTTCCTCTTCCTTCTCGGCGTTAAAGTAGAACCATGCCCTCTTGTCGTTCACGTTGAGATAGCCGTCACCGATGAACCATCCGAGAACGAAGGCCAAATCTTCCCCTATGCTCTCGCTTCCAAATTCTTCTTCAACCTCGAACCTTGGGAGAAGTATCTTATCCCCTTCTTTTAATTTGCCGACCTCTTTCCATCCTTCTGGAGTCATGAGCTTGTGGTCGAGAGTCGCTGTAATCTCGTAACCTTCCTTTGTCTTAACCCTCGCAACCTTCTTCCTTCCAACCTTCCACACATATGCTGGAACCGCAACTGGATCAGCAACGGCTAAAACCTTTCCGTGAACGGTTTCGTACTCTACCTTCTCTTCTCCCGGCAGGAGGATCTCGACTGAATACGCGTACGGCTCTCCCTCCTCCGCTATTCCCTCCACGGCCACTGCCTCTTTCTTGCCCCTCTCTTTCGCCAAACTGAATATCTCTTCAGCCTTTAGATATCCCTCTGGAGTTAGGATTCTAGTGTCTCCAACGACACATGGATTCGTTGCCCTTATCGGCCCGCCTTTGGCCTTCTTTAGGACATTTCTCCTGTTTATAACGTCGAAGAATATAACTCCTGGGTCGGCTTTAGCCCAAGCCATGTAAGCTAACTCTTCAAATAAGGTCTTTGGATCAACCTCCTTTACAACTTCACCGGTCCTGGGATTTATGAGTGGGTATTTCTTTCCTTCCTTTAGAGCCTCCCAGAAGTCTTCCCATATTCCAACGCTGATGTTGAAGTTACTCAAGACATTAGTTCCAATGTTTTTCTCTTTTGCATGGATGAATTTCTCAATGTCTGGATGCCATATCTCAAGTATCCCCATGTTTGCTCCTCTTCTCACACCACCTTGCTTTATTACATCGCTAACGGCATCTATGAGGTGCATGAACGAGACAGGACCACTAGCTGCGCCTGTCGTTGTTCCCACTATATCTCCTTCTGGACGGAGTTTTGAGAAGTTGAGTCCGGTGTTGTGGACGAAAATCATTCCATTTTCTCCCGCCAAATAGTTCTGGTAGTTTTCAACGGTTAGATCGTAGAACGTCCTCGGCTCGTTCGTGGTTGTTATATGCCTCACAACTTCGAGACCCTCAATCAGGTGGAGCATCCTCTTGACTTCTTCATCCTTTGTTGCTTCGTAGAGTTTCCTTAGCATCTTTACAAGAACTGCCTTAGAGACTCTATTTCTTGTGTGCCACTGTCCAAGTGAAATTCTTTCATCATTAATGATTGCTATCGTCTGGCTACCATTTGTCTTAAACTCTACTCCATACTCTGATGCCCATTCCTTGAAGGCATTAAAGTTCAGTGGAAGACCAAAGTTTCCTCCTTTGTGATTGCTAAGAACTTTCTCAAGTTTCTCCCTCTTTTCCTCGTTCTGGAGATTCTTTCCTATAAGTTCGTAAAATCTTAAGAGTGATGAGTATTCCTCAACGTGAAGCACATAATCAATGCCATCCTTTCTCAGCTTTTCTCTTATTCTTGCTTTTATTCCAAGGGCATTAAGGTAATGAGTAACATCTTCTATTAACCTTTTATTTACCATTCCAAGCTCGATACCTGGTTTATTACTCACATGACCCTCTGCATCAAAGAGGCCCGCTATGAAAGATAAAACAGCATTCTTGCCCTCTTTTAGAATTTGGGGTGGTATTCCGTTATCTATCCCCTCTAAGAGTTTTAGGTAGTGAGAGGTTATATTCCTCGCCTTTATGTCAATATAGTATATATTCCTGTCCTTCTGAATGCTGTACTTCCTTCCAAAGGTTTTTTCAAGATAGTCATTTATTATTTCAAATGTTTCAATTCTATAGTCATATATCCTGAGTCTGTCATAGATGTACTCATGTCCCTTAACATGTGAGTGGTATTTATCAAAGCATCCGTCACCTGCTATGAACCCAGCAAGCCAGTAGTCAAATATGAACTCGTAATCTTCGCCATCTGGCATTCCGCCGATTAAAATGTCTCCTTCCTTGAGCTCATCAGCCCTCTTCTCCACTATCTTAAAGTCAGGTGTCAGAACGAAGAACGGATGCCAGGGAGATGTTAGTATCTTAGTCCCCTTGTTGGTAATGATTTCGTACTTAGTAACATCCTTCCCAAGCTCGTACTTCCATATCACATTCACCTTACCTTTGACGACTCTCTTACTCTCTGGATCGAATGACTTTACATAAATAGGAACGTTTGAAACATCAATTCCCCATCTATTGTATTCCTCATCGTAGAATTCACCTAGATGCTTGTATCTCTCGTACATCTCCTCCATCGTCGTTAGATGCTCCTCACCTTCGTTCTCAAAGATTATCTTGGCCTTTCCGTCTATGCACCCTCCTCCCATCTTCTGTATCATGGCAACATCGTGGGCTGCTTTCATAATACTCTCCATATCATCCTCTATTGGGACAACAAAGCAAGCTGAGAGCATTCCCAGGGGCCTTCCGGAATTTATTAATGCCGGAGTATTTGGCATGAAAATTTGGTTTGTCATTAACCTAAAGTACTCATTAATTTCTTTCTCATATTCATTGAATTCTCCTTTCTCTAACATAGCTAAGAACTCGTCAATGCTGACTTTCATCTTCCCCTGTTCTGCAAGCTCCTTGTATAGGTTGACCATTCTTTCGAAGTGATATTTATTGAGCTTGTATTTTCCTATTGAATATTTTCTGTCAAATTCTTCAAAATGTTCTAGATAGTACTCAACGCGCTTTAAATCTTGAGAATAGTTGCCATTCTTATCAAAGACTCTCTCATCATAGAGGAGATCAGGGATGACAGCTAAAATTGCTACTCTCTCAAACAACTCTCTTGGACTTTCTACAATGTTGCCGTTCTCATCTTTTTTGAGATATCTCGACGCAAGCACTCTTAAGGCATTTATAGAGAATCTCTTGTCAATTTCGTCTAGTTCCTTCTTGTTCAAAATCCTTTTCTTTTCTTCTCTTATTTCAGCTTTCTTCTTTCTATAGAGGATGTAGGCTTTAGCCACTTCAAAAAGTCCTGCTCTCATAAGTTCCAGCTCTACAATATCTTGAATGTTTTCAATGTGTGGGATTTTGCCGTCGTATAGTTCGTTTATCCTCTGCACAATTGACTTAACTACTTCGTCAAGCTTCTTCTCATCCCTGATGCCTACTTCCCACATTGCCCTTTGTACAGCCCATCTTATACGTGACTCATCGAATGGTACTATCCTGCCATCTCTTTTCATCACTTTTTCAACTGCCATAATAACACCTCGACATTTTATCTTTAAAAACCTTCATATATTGGAAGAGTATCAGCACCAAAAATGTTGGGTCATTGGTTATTATACCTTATCCTCATCAGAGTAAGCAATGTGACAAGAATAATATGATAACTTTGTCGTAATATTCAGGGGTTACTAAAATCCACTTGATGAATAGTGGGTAAGAAAAAGAGACGTAGGAGAGCTTAAATACATTTCCCTTTAAGGTTAAGTCTTTGTGAAACTTTTTTGCATGCCTCTTTAAGCTTTCTGGCGTTTTCTTCTGGGATTGCATCGTATGTAAATTCCCATGTACCCATTTCAATTCCTGCTGCGTATTTGATCTTTCCATTGTCTCTTAAAATAGGGTAGAACTCTATGTGTAGGTGATAAAACTTGTAGTTTCCTTTAAATGGAGCCTGGAATATCATCATTGTGTAGGGCATTTGCCTTTCTAAAATGGTGTTTAAGGTTCCAGTGGTAGCTTGAATTGCATCCGCCAAGCTTTCTATTTCTTCCTTGTTGAGGTCTGTTAAATACTGAACGTGTCTTTTTGGATAAATGTGCATTTCGAAAGGCCAACTTGCAAAGAAGGGCATGAAAACTATAAAGTTGTCATTTTCGTAGATAATTCTCTCTTCACTTTCTTTTTCTTCTTTAAGTATCCTACAGAACAAACATTCATTTTTGCTCTTGTAGTACTTTCTAGAGTTTTCTATTTTGAGTCTAGCTTTGAGAGGAATATACGGAAGGGCATAAAGCTGGCCGTGGGGATGAGTTAAGCTTACTCCAATTTCCTCCCCTTTATTTCTAAATATCGCGAGATAAGCAACGTGGGGATTTTCCTTTAGTGTTTTCGTAGCCTCTACCCACAGTTCAACAACCTTAACCATTTGCTCCCTGGGAAGCTCGTCTAGATCTTTAAGATCATGATCTGGTGTCTCGACGATAACACTACACTGGCCAATTGCCCTAGCTTTCTTGTAAAATTCCTCACTCTCAGGTTTTGGGGCATCAAAAGATAACATTGGGAATCTATTTGGAAGCAAAAGAACTTTCCATCCATAACCTGTCTCTTCGCTTCCTGGGCAAAATGGACAGAAATTTGTGGGTCTCCATGGTCTTTTTTTCCTAACTGCAGACACCATGATCCACTGACCTGTGAGGGGGTTATATCTCAGCTCCCTCATCTTTCCACCAAACTTTAAAATATCTTATCTTTTTAAAATGTATTTGGTGGTTTCAAATGCCCCTTAAGTTTCCTGAAGAGTTCCTGTTTGGTACTGCAACAGCGGCTCATCAAATAGAGGGGGAGAACAAGTGGAACGACTGGTGGTATTATGAGCAGATTGGCAAACTCCCCTATAAGTCTGGGAAGGCGTGTAACCATTGGGAATTCTATAAAGAGGATATCCAGCTAATGGCAAACCTTGGATACAATGCCTATAGATTCTCCATAGAGTGGAGCAGATTGTTCCCAGAAGAGAACAAATTTAATGAAAATGCTTTCGAAAAGTATCGGGAAATTATAGACTTTTTTAGCGAACAACATAACTCCTTTAGTAACACTCCACCACTTTACTAGCCCGCTCTGGTTTATGAGAAAGGGAGGATTTCTTAGAGAGGAAAACTTAAAGTATTGGGAAAAGTATGTGGAAAAGGTTGCAGAGCTCTTAGAAAAAGTAAAATTGATAGCAACATTCAACGAGCCAATGGTATACGTGATGATGGGTTACTTAACTGCCTATTGGCCTCCCTTCATCAAAAGTCCCTTTAAAGCCTTTAAAGTCGCTTCAAACTTGCTCAAAGCTCATGCAATTGCATATGAACTTCTTCATGGGAAGTTTCAAGTAGGAATAGTGAAAAACGTTCCAATAATGCTCCCAGCTACTGACAAAGAGAGGGACAAAAAAGCCGCTGAGAGAGCTGATAATTTGTTCAATTGGTACTTCTTGGATGCAATTTGGAGTGGGGTGTACAGGGGAGCATTCAAGGCTTATAGGGTTCCACAAAGCGATGCAGACTTTATTGGCGTAAATTACTATACGGCAAGTGAAGTGAGGCATAGCTGGAATCCGCTAAAGTTTTTCTTTGACGCGAAATTGGCGGATGTTAGTGAGAGAAAGACCCAGATGGGATGGAGTGTTTATCCCAGGGGAATATACATAGCTCTAAAAAAGGCCTCTAAGTATGGAAAACCACTATACATTACCGAGAACGGAATAGCAACGCTAGATGATGAGTGGAGAATAGAGTTCATAATCCAACATCTCCAATACGTTTATAAGGCCATTGAAGATGGCTTGGATGTAAGAGGCTACTTCTACTGGTCATTTATGGACAACTATGAATGGAGAGAGGGCTTTGAACCTAGGTTTGGTTTGGTGGAGGTAGATTATGAGACCTTTGAAAGAAGGCCCAGGAAGAGTGCCTACATATATGGGGGGATTGCAAAAAGTAAGGAAATAAAAGATGAACTAATAGAAAAATATGGATTGTCAAGTCTTTGACTTTAAAATTTCTTCTGCTCTCTTCTTTAATATTTCTTTAACTTTATCCCTGTCTTCTGGGTAGCTCTTTCTTATCCAAATCCAGACTAGTGCACAGGGTATCCAGAACAATGCTCCAATTAAGAGGGTGTATTGGTATGCTAATGGTTCCATGTATCCCATACTCTTGAGAGTTTCTATAAGGAATCCTCCAAATAGTGGTCCGATTGCCTTTCCAACATTATCAAGTATGTTAAAGAGTCCGAAAACTGTCCCCCTGTCTTCTGGTAGATTGACCTGGGAGACAATGGCTCTCACGTTTGGTCCTGCGTAAGAGACAAATTGGATGAATAGAATTGAGTAAATCGCTAGGCCGATCCAATGAATTGTAGTAAGTTTGCTTGGAAGTGGGTAAAGTATTAGGCCTATTGAGGCTAACATTCCCAGGAAAATGGCAATTCCTGTTATAGTGGCTCTTCCTCCTCTTCTCTTAGCCTCAAAGTAATCTCCTACGAATCCACCAAGCAGGCTACCGAAAACACTGGCTATTCCGATTATTAGAAGTACGAATGTTGCTGTTGGTTTATCCATTCCTCTTGTAACCTGTAGGAAGGAAACAAGCCAATAGAGAAATATCCCCCATGGAACTGTTCCTATAATTCCTTGGAGGAAAATTAGAATGTTTGTTTTTGTTTGGAATGATTTTCTTATTGCCTCAAGATTCAATCTGTAGGTGTACTCGTATCCCTTTTCAATAAGAGCTCTAATCTCCTTTTCTCCTGCCCCTCTCTTTGGTTCCTCAGCTATTATATAAAATAGGGGAGCAAGTATAAAGTTTGGAACTGCTGCAATGATGAATGGGGTTCTCCAGCTGGCTATCATCCCAGCAATTATCATTCCAAATAATGTTCCAAATCCAAAAGCTGTTTCTATGTACGAATAACCCCTTCCTCTCTTTTCTTCTTCAAACATGTCTGCAATCAGTGAATACCCTATTGGAATTATTGAGCCAATTCCAATGCCCGTGAGGAACCTCATTGCTAGAAGTTGCCAGTATGTCTGAACGTATGCAGTAAGGAAGCAAGGAATTTCTCCTAAGAGGACTCCAATGACCAATAATTTTTTTCTTTGCTTTATATCAGCTAACATACCCCAGATTATGGTAATTAAGGCGCTAGTGGCCACAAATATCGAGGAAACAAGTCCCATTTGAGTTTCCCCTATGCCGAACTCTTTCATGATTTGCTGGTAGTTTGGAGGTAGCAAGTTTTGGTCAGCCATTAAAAAAGCGGCCATCAATATCAGAAGAACTATGGAAACCCTTCTTCTAATGTTTCCCATTTTCACTCCTCCAATGGGTGTATATAGCTTTAAATGCGTCTAACCTTCTTTCGGGAAGAGGTTCCCAACCACGGGCATCACTATTCTCAGCTAAAAAGGCAAGTTCTCCATCCATATAAAAGGTAAGCATGTTTAATCTCGCATTTCCTTCATCTTCTGTCCAAATCCTCAAGCTTTTGTCCGGAGCCCAGCTTGATGTTCTTAGGTATAACTCTTTTCCACTATGCTTTATCTTCCTGGGTAGACCTAATTCTCCTTCAAGCTCATTTATAATCTCCAATAGGTTGGAAATTGTAATCTTATACCCTGCTATATCTCTGTATCCGAGGAACTCTATGTCTGTTCCATAAAGCAAAATTTCATCTTTTTCCTTTACCCATTTTGCGACTTTTTTAGGATTCATAAGTGGAAATCTTCCCGCTCCCAGCATTACTGCAGTATTGATGGAAACCCATACCGGGATAGCTTCGATTTCTTTGACTGCTTCTAGTGTGACTTTTCCTTCAAAGACAAGATTTATGGCCTTTTTGAGCTCTCTAAGGCCTAAAAGGTAATTTAAGTACACTAACCCCTCTCCTCTTTGGGCTTTTATTAGATGAGGGTATAAGGGTTTAATTGGTTTTATTGCAGAGTTTAGATGGTTAGAGAATAGCATAGCCTCGCCGTCAGCGAAGAGATATTCATAGTTGTTGTCCCTCAAAATTGCTGGAATTATTGGGTCATATGCCAATTCGGGAAGCCAGAATCCTTCTGGGGAGACTTCCAATATGTTCTCTTTCACTTCTCTATCTCTTTTTATTTGTGCCTCAACTCTAGAGAGTGGGAGAAGTGGGAGAATTGCGTGAGTATAACTTGTTCCAAGAATCTCTATGAGGCCACTCTCTATTCCCTCCTTTATGAGGGCAATCAAATCTTTTGGGAGAAAGCTTAATGAGTATCCCGTTATGTTAAGGCCAAAGGGTATCTCTCTTCTTATGAGTTCTGAAATAGTGGGGAAGTATGCTTTTTCTATAACCTTTGGAATTTCGCTCTTTGGTATTTCTGCATATTGTAAATTCCCATGAAAGACTAGTGCTCTCATACTCCCACACCATCGGAGGGTTTTACGACGAAATATTTAGCTTTCCATGAAAATTTCGCGAGATATTCCCTCAATATTGCATCTCCTATTGTTTTTGCCTTATCTTTATCAACTAGTGCTATTGCCGAGCCACCAAATCCAGCGCCTGTTAGCCTGGCCCCATAAGCGCCTAATTCCATCGCTTTTTTAACAAAAAAGTCTAACTCTTCGCAGCTGACTCTATAATTCTCCGCTAGATCCCAATGTGCTGTTGTGAGAATTTTTCCTACCTTTTCTATGTCCCCCTCTTTAAGTGCATCTCTAACTTCAAGAACTCTAGCGTTTTCTCTAACTATATAGCTGAAGAACTTCCTGTGTAGGGGAGGAAGTTTGCCCAAGTCCTTTTCTGTCACCTCTTTTGAGGACTCTTTCCCAAGAATTCTCAGACTTTCTTCTGCTATGCGTTTTCTTTCTGCGTATTCTGAAGATGCTAACTCTCTCTTTACTCCAGTATAAAATACCAACACTGAAACGTCTTTGGGAAAAGGAATATATTCATATTGCAGTGTTTGTGTATCTAGAAATATAACATTGTCCTTTTTTCCAAAAACAACTGCAAATTGATCTAAGATTCCGCATGGAACTCCCACAAATTCATTTTCAGCTTTTTTCGCAAGTAATGCCTTTTTGAGTGGATCGATATTTAAATTATATAGTTGATTTAGCACTTCTAAAATTCCAACTTCAAAGCTTGCTGAGGAACTTAGACCAGCTCCGAGGGGAAGGTCCCCTGTTATTTTTCCTTTTAGTCCTCCAATTTTGTACCCTTCTTGGATTAAAACCCACAATACTCCTTTTACGTAGTCTATCCATGATCCTTCCTTTGTGAGATTATCTAATGTAAATGTTTTCTCTTCGTTGAAGTGTTCGGAGTATAGCTGGACTTTATCGTATTTTTCGGCTGTTATTATTGTGTAGAGATCGATTGCCATTGGCATTACATAACCATAGGTGTAATCGGTGTGCTCTCCGATCAAGTTAACCCTACCAGGAGATTTTACAGTGATTTTACTCATGTAAATATTTTACCTTCAAATAATTTTTAATTTTTTTGTGATTAATCTCCTCGTTGAATTTTTGCATGTCCTCCAACTAAGCTTTTCCTTAGTTCGAGGTTTCTTATCTCACATTTCTCGTCAATTATTGATCTCCATATTGTTGAGTTTCTAATTATTGTACCAGGGAAAATTATTGAGTCGCTTACATCAGAATTTTCTATTATACATCCCTCACCAATATATGCGTAAGGTCCTATAATTGACCTACCAAGTATTTTTGCCCCTTTTTTGATTATTACTGGAGGAATTATCTTTGAATATGGGCTAATTTGAATTTCTTCGATTTGAGTCTCTTTTAAAAAATCCTTTAGGGCTTCGAGGTAACTATCTGAGCTTCCAATGTCATACCAATATCCTGAGAACCTGTAGCCGCGGATTTCTATTCCCTTCTCTAGTAACCATTGGATGTAGTACCCAGGGGCGTCTTTATTACCTTCTTTTAGGTATTCATCTATCAAGGAAATTACTTCTTTTGGAAATGCATATATTCCAGTGCTTACTAGGGTTGTTTTTGGATTTGGTGGCTTTTCTTCAAAGTTTATAATCTTATCCCCTTCCAGAACAACTACACCATACCTCTTGGCTAGTTCAAAGTCTCCGATATCATAAACGGCTATTAGAGTTTTCTTTACTTCATCAAATCTTGAGAGAAAGTCCTCTATTGATAGGGAAAACAAATTGTCCCCAGATATTATGAGGTAATCATCATCTCCTATTGTTTCAATTGCATTTTTAATTGCGGCAATTGTTCCAAACTTTTCTTCTTCCCTATATGAATTCTCTACAATTAGTTCAACATCGTATTTCGATAGCTTCTCTCTAAAGCTCTTTTCAAAGAATTTATTTGTTGAAACATAAATAGGATATTTTATATTAGCCAGCTTTTCTAAAATGTGTTCTATTATTGTTTTATTGCCAACTGGAAGAAGGGGTTTAGGTTTATTTTTTGTTATTGGCCATAACCTAGTAGCATAGCCTCCGGCCATTATTAGAACCTTCATACGTTTATCCCCCATATTTGTTGGAATAGGATTTTTAAAGGTAATTCTAGGAAAAGCTACCATGAACATTCCAGAAATGCTTGCTTTGATATCCTTGGGGTATATTCTTAGAAGATTAATCAATGATGAAAGGCCGTTTAGTATCCTGAGGATAATAGTTAATGAAGTTCTCTTTGCAATATTTGTTTTTGGGAACGTGGCTAGCAAAAGCCTAGATTATTTGATAAGGATAAAGCTCGTTTTCATATATGTATTTTTGGTTATTGGGCTAAGCTTGCTGACATCCTATGTTTATGGAAAACTGTTCCTAAAAGATCGAGAATGGCGTGGAGCTCTCATGGTTCTCTCTTCATATCCTAACACAGCTGCATTGGGATTTCCCATTGCTAGTCTATTTCTTCGAGATATAACTCCAGCTATTTTGTACGCAACTACCAATTCATTAATAATTCTCCCAATTGTTACCTTTATAGCTGCTCATTTTTCTGGCAAGCAGAGCTCAATAAAGGAAAGCGTAAAAAGAGCTCTAAAGTTTCCACCTACCTCAGCCAATTTGTTGGCCTTGACTTTAGTTATGTTGGGCATAAAGCTTCCAGAGTGGCTTTTGGAGCCAATAATTAGAATTGGATGGTGGAACATTCCGCTCCTCTTAATTTACTTTGGCTCAAGAATTTCATTGGGCAAGTTTTCTATTAGAAGATTGCTTGAGGTGGCAACTTTTAGAACAATTATTCCCTTCCTATTCGTTTTAATAACTCTCAGAGGAGCAGAAAGAGAAATTTTCTATGCTATATTAGTTGAAGCTTCAATGCCTCCAGCAATTTCGGCAAATGCTATCTTAGCTCAATACAATCTTAAAGCAGAAGAGGCAATTAGTACAACCTTTGTATGGACTTTGATTGTGATAGCGTTCTACTCGGTTTTAAAAATGTTGAGTTAGAGGAAGAAATACCTCTCAAGCTCCCATTCTGTAACCTTCTTTGTGTCTTTTGGCATGTGCTTTTCTTCTAGGTATTCTAAGTAGGATTCCCACTCTTTCCACTTGTAGTTAATGAAGTTCTTGTATGCATCTCCAAGGGCCTCCTTTACAACTTTGTCTTTTTCAAGTTCTTCCAGAGCTTCACCCAGGCTTCCTGGGAGTGTTTCAATTCCAAGTTCTTTCCTCTTTTCTTCGCTCATTTCATAGACATTCTCCTCTACGTATGCAAATGGATCAATTTTGTGCTTAATTCCATCAAGACCAGCTTTTAGTACAGCTGCAAAGGCAAAGTATGGGTTTGCACTGGGGTCTGGGCAGCGATATTCAATTCTAGCTCCCTTACCCCAGAATGCTGGAACCCTGATTAGAGCACTCCTATTTCTATAACCCCAGCTGATGTACACTGGAGCTTCGTAACCTGGGACGAGCCTCTTGTAACTGTTCACTGTTGGGTTTGTAACCGCAGTTAGTGCTTTTGCGTGCTTTAGTATTCCACCTATGAAGTGTAGTGCTATTTCACTTAGCCCCTCTTCTCCCATGAAAACGTTTTCTCCATCTTTCCACAAGCTTATGTGGAGGTGCATTCCGTTTCCTGGGAATCCGAAGAGGGGCTTTGGCATAAATGTAGCATATAGACCGTGCATTTCTGCCACTGCCTTTGTTATGTACTTAAAGCTCACTATGTTGTCTGCAGTTTTTAGGGCTTCATCGTATCTAAAGTCTATTTCATGTTGGGCCTTACCTACTTCGTGGTGAAGAACCTCTGGGATTAGACCAAATGATGGCATGTATTCAGCTATTTCCCTTCTAATGTCTCTTGCTTTGTCCAAAGTGAGGATATCAAAATAACCCCCGACGTCAGGAATTTCTAATTCCCAGGTACCATTTTTCTTGAATAAATAGAATTCAGGTTCTGGTCCAATGTACGCTTTGTAGCCTTCTTTTTCTAGTTCTTCAAGAGCTCTCTTCAAGATTCCCCTAGGATCTGCTCCATATGGCTTGTTATCTTTGTAAATGAACCCATACACCCTAGCTACATTATCCCAGGGGACCTCAACGTAAGTATCTGGATCTGCCTTAAACACTAAGTCACTGTCTTCAATGCCTTGAAAACCTGGGACTGAGGAGCCGTCAAAGGATATCCCATCAGTGACTGCTTCTTCTAACCTGCTTGCTGGAATTTCCATCCCTTTGGGCATTCCGTTTATATCCACAAATACTAACTGTACAAATTTGATCTTTGAGTCAAATTTGTTCATGCTTACACTAATGTTCATTTATTTCCCCCCTTCATGATTATTTGTCTATTTATTCCCAGCATACAATGAACATTTATACAATATAAGCTTTTAGGCATGAACATTAGATAATTGACAAAAAGAGTTCATTTGGTAAGCGAATTGACAAAATTTTGATTATATTTAGGGAATTGAATCTAGAATATTGACATAGATATGAGAATCAATCCAAAAAGTATAAAGAGGGAAAATGCAAGTAGGCTAAGCTTATACAATGTGAGCTCCCAGAAGTGATCTTTCACTATAATTCCAACTATGAGGAGCATTAATCCGTATAAAGTGGAAAATATGCCTAAGGAAAGTATAAAATCAGCTTTCATTAACATCAATATTCCAAGGATTGCACCCGCAAATAGAGTAATATGGGGAATAGTTAATGCGTAATATCTTACCAGGGTTTTTTCTTCCTCCTTCATAATTACCACTCCGTTATGAAGGCATAAACTGTAGTTGTTGGAAGCTTTCGCCTTATTGTTGGAAGATAGTACCTCGGTAGCCTCACAGTGTTTTCTTCTAAATAAATATCCTCACTCAGCTCTAGAAGCTTTTTAATAACCCTTACCTCTCCTCTCCCTCTAACGACAAAGTACCCTCTATCTAAGGTGCTTAGTTCTAGTATAATAGGCAATTTAACTAGGCAAGCTTCCTCTCCTGCCAAGGTTTTTAAAAATTCAAGTTCTGATCTTCTAAAATAGTGAAGAGAGCCGTCTCTAAGCTCTATTGATGGGGAGTCTTCTTTAAGTAGCTCACATAGGGATTTTCTGGCCTTTGGGAGGTGGGAATTAATTCTTCCTATCTCCATTTGAATAATTCGGTCTACTTTTTCCATGAGTCAAGATCACCTCCTTCCAAGCGGTGACTTTCTCTTTGGCTTGGGGCGTTCCCTTTTTCTTTTCCTTGTCTTTTTCCGACTATAATAATATATTCCAGCACCTACGAGAACCAGAAGCATTACAGAGATTAAAAGAATTATTGTTTTTTGGTTGTTTCCTGTTAAGGCTGGGGTAGTATATGTTTGGTTTTTAGTAGTGAAGGTAAAAGTAGATTGGGTTGTAGAAGTCTGAGAAGGCTTTGTTTCTTCCCGTCCACTAGTTTCAGATGGAGGTAATACTTCTCCCCACCCACTAATTTTCGTGCTCTTTCCAAATGAAGTTAAAGTTATCTCATACGAAAACTTCCCATACCCATTTATTGGAATTTTAACTGTTGTTTCTCCTGGGGGCAAGTATATCTCCTTAATCTCCTTTACTATTGTTCCATTCATCCATCTAATTGTGTACGTGAGCGTTGCAGGAATTTGGAAAGCATTTGGATTGTTGATGATGATTGTTGGAGGAAGTACAGTTTGGTTGTTTTCAGTGAGTATAGTTAAAGTTGGATATCCAACTACAAGATACCAAGTGGAAGCGCTTCCCAGCTTTAATCCGTCGTATTCTAAATTTACATTGACTACATTCTCTCCCAGGTACTCAGTAGGCAGCTTAATCTTTACCAAATTAGACCCAGGGCGTGCTTTAATTGTTGTTTTATTCTTATATATAGCATTTCCATCTTCTGAATGTACTTGCACAGTTAAGTTGACGTGTATATCTCTTTCAGAAGAAATAAAGACATATGCATAGTTTTCTTCTCCTTGGAGAACGTTGGTTTTCTCTATTGAGATAGTTGCAAGGGAAACCCCGAATTCCACTATATAATCCTTTCTAAACACATATTCTCCCCTTTCATAGGAGATTTTATATGTCAGCTCATAATTTCCAGGAGGCACTGACTCTGGAACTTTTAATTCAAATTTCACTAAATTATCTCCTGGGAAAAGTGATAAATTTGCATACTTTTCAATAACAATGTTCCCTCCCATGTCTTTCAAACAAGTTGAAGCTGTAGCATTTATCACTTCACTCGCAAGGTTCGCTACATGTGAATAAACTATGATGGTCTCCCCATTAAAGACGATATTCGAGTTGGGCCTTTCTTTTACATATGAAACAGCTTCATAAAAAATTAGGGGCTTATCTTTAACTTCCAAAGGGACATATGCCCTTATTAAATACATTTCATCATCATGAAAGCCCCACATGAATATGTAAAGAGTGTATTCTCCTGGAGCAACATTCTTGTCGGTAACAATCGTATATGTTATAACTCTTTTTTCTTCAGGCTTCCATTCGTAAAACATCTTTGGTGAGAGGGAAATGCTGAATCCGCTAACTTCATTTTTGTTTTTGTCCAATATCTTTACATCTTTAATTGTCACAGAAGTAAATGTAATTGTGAAAGGGTTTTTGAGTTCGAAATCTCCTGTAGTTTTGGCTCCAACAAGAGTAATAACTTTTCCCTCAGGCTCGAATTCAAGTAGTTGAGCGCTAACAATTGGCATAATCAATGTTATCAGGATCAGGGAAATAATCCATCTCCTCATTATGGTCCCTCCTGTTATTATAGGAAGATGAGGCTAAAATAATTTTCTTCTCTAAGATACAAAGTTTTTATTGTTGAGGTTTAATTAAGTTTAGGGGAGAGCATTATGGATTATGATGTTTTGATAATTGGTGGAGGACCAGTGGGTAACTATCTCGCATCTCTTTTAGCTGGAAAGCTCAGTGTAGCAGTAGTGGAGAGGAAAGGAAGTTTTGGAGGGAAGGCGTGCACTGGAATCATTGGGGCTGACAATTACGAAGCTCTTGGTTTTCCAGAAAAGGCCGTTTTGAATACCTTTAATGGTGCGTACTTTATCTCCAAGAAAAAATATTTTCACATAAGCAGAAAGACTCCACAAGCTTATCTTGTGGATAGAAAAATTTTAGAAAGAGAATTAGCAAAAAAGGCCATGAAAAAAGGAGCAGAGTATTATTTGGCAACGAATTTCCTAAAGTTTAAGAATGGGAAGGCTGTTCTTCAGCATCTTGATGGTAGAATGGAAATAGGAGCAAAGATTTATGTCGGGGCAGATGGAGTGAACAGTACGGTGGCAAAAGAAATAGGGGCAAAAACAGAGGGAGAAATCCTTAAAGGATGGGAAGTAGAGGTACTTGGTAATTTCAGGAGGAATTCAGTAGAAGTGTGGGTAAATAAGGACATAAACCCTGATTTCTTTTTCTGGGTTGCTCCCATAAATGAAGAAGTGGCTAGAGTTGGAACTTTTGGATCCGTTGATTCTTTAGCTAAGTTTCTCCAAATGAGGAAGCTTAAAGGAGGGCAGATTTTGGAATTTAAAACTGGAGCAGTAATATTGGGAATGAGAAAACCTTGGGTTAAGGGAAATGTAGCTTTAGTTGGAGATGCTGCACTACAAATTAAACCCACTACTGCAGGAGGAATAGTTTTTGGGGCTCTCTGTGCAAGGGCTTTAGCTAAGGCTATCCTCAACAATAAATTGTCGAGTTATGAGAAAATGTGCTCTTGGGTTAAAGAGCAGATATCCTTTGGTCTTAGGATTAGAAAGGTATTCAAGTCATTAACACAAGACCACATAGAAGAGATATTCAACGTTCTAAGTTCAGAAGATGTGATAAGGCTTATTGAAGAGAGAGCTGATTTTGATGATCATGCAAAAACTGTAAAGGCTTTGCTCAAAAGCCCAAAAGTTTTAAGCAAGCTGATTAGAATTGCACCAATAATACTGAGAACATTAGTATGAGGGATGAGAAATGGAATGGGAGATGGGGTTACAGGAAGAGTTCTTAGAGCTAATAAAGCTTAGAAAAAAGAAGATTGAGGGTAGGCTTTATGATGAAAAAAGGAGACAAATAAAGCCTGGCGATGTAATATCCTTTGAAGGTGGAAAGTTAAAGGTTAGGGTCAAAGCTATTAGAGTATACAATTCATTTAGGGAAATGCTGGAGAAAGAAGGATTAGAGAATGTTCTCCCAGGAGTGAAAAGTATCGAAGAGGGAATTCAGGTTTATAGAAGATTTTATGATGAGGAAAAAGAGAAGAAATATGGGGTAGTGGCGATAGAGATTGAACCTTTGGAGTATTAGAGATACTTCTCCTTCACCCACCTCACAAAGTATTCAGCATCCATATCCTCTCCAATTGCTTTCTTTAAGAGTTCCTTTGGAGGATAAATGCTTCCCCAACGGTGTATCTTTTCTCTGAGCCATGCCTTTATTGGGTCAAACTCAGCCTTGGCAACCTTTTCTTCAAAGTCTGGTATGTCCTTCTTTATGTGGTAGTATAGTTGAGCTGATAAGAGTGTCCCTATCGTGTACGTGGGGAAGTATCCTATGCTTCCATGTGCCCAGTGAATGTCTTGTAAGATACCTTCTGAGTACTTCCTGGGTCTTATCCCAAGAAGTCTCTCCATTTCATCATTCCACATCTCTGGAAGATCCTTTGCCTTTATCTCTTCACTCACCATTAGTCTCTCTAGCTTAAAGCGGAGCAATATGTGGAAGTTGTATGTCACTACGTCGGCCTCAGTTCTTATGAAATCGGGCCTGACTATGTTGAAGTATAGGTAGACATCTTCAGGTGTGTAGTTCGACATGAAGGGTAAGTTCTCTTTTAAAACTGGGTATATGAGCTCAACGAATTCTTTAGAACGTCCAATTATGTTTTCCCAGAATCTGCTTTGGCTCTCGTGAATTCCTAGGCTTACTCCTCCTGCAATGGGGGTAAACATAAATCTCTCATCCTGCTGTAGTTCGTAAAGTGCATGCCCAAATTCGTGAACCGTGCTTAAGATAGTTCTTCTGAAGTCATATCCCTCATAACGTGTAGTTATCCTAACGTCCCTTATTCCAAACTCAGTTGTAAAGGGATGGGCTGAAACGTCGAGTCTTGCTCTTGTTCCCAGGGGAAAGCCGAATTTTTGCAATATCCAAAGGTTAACTCTTTCCATCCATTCCCTTTCATATTTTTCTTTTTCTAATGGGTGCTCCCTGGGAACTTTTCCTTCTTCAAGTATTTTATCGAGGAGTGGTTTCAGTTTCTTTTCCAGGACTTCAAACATCTTTTCTACATCTCTTGTTCTAAGTCCTTCCTCATATAGGTCTAGGAGAGCGTCATAGGGCTCTTCTTCATATCCTAGGTATTCGGCTGCTCTTTTTGCCAGGGAAATTATCTTGTCCAGCCATGGTTCAAATTTTGAAAAATCATCCTTTGCTTTAGCTTCCTCCCAAGCTTTAGTGGCGAGAGAAGTTGTTTCGCTAACTTCTCTAATGAATTCTGGAGGGAATGCTCTCGCTATCCTTATACTCCTATCTAGAACCCTAACTATTCCCCTCTCATATTCATTGAGGTTCTCTAGTCCTTTGGCTTTCTCTACGAGATTTACGAATTCTGGGTGTAACAGCAATTCATGAGAAAGAACAGAGAGTTCGCCCTGGGCTACGGACCTTTCTAGAATTCCCTCTTTGGGCATGTTGACTTCTAAATCCCAGCCAAGAACGCTCTGAGCATGTCCAATTGCCCATATTCTTCTATATTTTGCCAAAATCTGCTTTATCGTTTCGTTTTGGAATACCTCTTCCATATTACCACCACTTTCAAGTGATTATTTTGTATGTTAAAACTGTTTCCATCAAAATTTACACGAAAAAATAAATATAACAACGTTATTGCTTTTGGTAGTAAAAATTAAACTAGATTGTAAAGCATGAATGCAACTCCTATCGAAATTCCCCAGTACCCAGGATTCCACAAGAGAACCTTAAAGCCGTCAAGGGATGGGAATGGAAGTAAGTTGAAGAATGCTAGCCATGAATTTACTCCTGCAGTGTAGGTAAAGATTAACTTTAATACCCCTCCTGTAAAATTGGAGAGGATAACTGAAACAATGGCCACTATAATGTTTGAGAGTGGCCCCGATAATGCTATTATGCCCTCACTTTTCTTATCTCTCCAAAATTGATATGGAGCGTAAATATGGACTGCACCAAGGGCAGCAAAAACCCATGTACTGCCAGTGAGAAGCTTCGAGAATAGGCCTAGGAGTAGTGCTATTATTATACCAGTATCCCATCTCTTGTACAAGGCATAGTATCCATAATACCTTGCCACTTGTCTATGAGCAAGTTCATGAAAAATAAACGCTGTGAGAAGTGCTGGGACAACGAAAGGCATAATTCTAATATTAAAGTCCGAAAAAAGGAGTAAGAGAACTATAAATGATATCAGTAGGTCTTCAATTTCCTGTCTTTTCATGGATAACACCTCAATACTCTGGAATCCTAATTGGGGCCTGAAGTTCTTTTTCACTACTTTCAAGGTTCGTTGCTAGCATTCTTATTCTTTCTACCCCCCTGATCTCCTTTATGTATTCTGCCACGCTCTTCGGTACTAGATCTTCCCAGGGTTCTCCCTCTATCATTCTTCTTCTAATTTCTGTTGCAGAGAGTATATCCTTTTTGAACATTGGCTGAACTACAACTTTATATCCTCTTTCTCTAAAGAGCTGGGCAACTAATGAGTTCCCAGTAAAAACAACCTCAAACTTAGGAACCATGCTCTCAACGTATGGAACCCAAATTGCATTGAAGTTTATGTCGGGTAGGGGTATGAGGTAGTATCGCTTTTTCTTGCTTAACCCAGATTCATCCAACGCCCTAATTAGCATTTCCATTCTTTCACCAGTTGTAAACGGATTTTTGAGTGTGTGACTTGCTTGTGCACTTCCAATTCCAATGATAACTTCATCAACTTGATCAAAGACAAATTCTAACGCTTTTATATGGCCTTTGTGAACCGGTTGAAATCTTCCAACAAAAAGTCCTCTTTTCATAGTTTCTACCTCCTTAGGATCACTCTTATTTCATCTCCTACTTTAATTTTTAATACATCTGCAGCTGATCCTTGATTTACAGCTATTTCTAAGTATCCATGGCTACCTGGGAGGGCCAGCATTTCCCCTGGTTTTACTTGACCGTATGTGTCAAGATAAGGAAGAGTTAGTTTGAAGTCTGGTAAAACGACTTCTTTAGGTTTCTCGTATCCTTCAAGGTTTAGTATCACGTTTCCAAAATCATCTACATATATTACCTTTAGTATCCAAACGTCTCCTTCTCTCCTGGGGGTTATGTTTAACCTAACAATACTTTCTAGAGGGATTTCGTTAGAAAATTCTAGTGGATCAACGCCCTTGTCAATTAATGCAGCGGCGGGGCCAAACAAGTCTCTTCCATGAAAGGTTGAGCTAATTTCCCAGGTTACATACTTCTTAATTTTTTTCATATCAATTTCGTAGGCTCTTCTGGGCTTTATATGCTTCATTGGGAGTGTAGCAAGGCCGTTGTCTGGAACAACGAGCCATTGTTCACCTTCAATTATTATTGCCCTTCTATTAGTTCCAACTCCTGGGTCAATGACTCCAAGATGCACAGTTCCTTGTGGTGAATATTTAACGACCTGCTCCATAACGAAGGAACCCTCTAGAATTGAGTGTCTGGTTATGCTGTGAGTTACATCAACTAATCTCGCATTGGGATTTAGTTTGAGCATTGCAACTTTCATCTCTCCGACATAAGGCCCCTTTAATCCAAAGTCTGTTGTTATTGTTATCACTTATTTTCCCTCCTCTAGATTATTCTTCCAGAAAGTTTATTAAATATATCACCTACATCATATAGGTGAGTTATGAGACATTTAAAAATACTTGTGGTAATGATGGTATTACTTGGATTAGGTTGTCTTATAAAGTCTCCTGCCCAGGTTAGGTTTAGCTTAGATAAGACTGTTGTTACACCTGGAGAATATTTCTATATTGTAGTGGAAGTAAATAATACGGGAAAATTTGCAATCGTGGATGTAAACCTTAATATTGAAGGAGAAGGATTTTTGGTAGTTCAAAGGCCAAGTTTGACAAGCCCAATAAAAGTTGGAGAAGCTACAAAACTTATATGGGTCGTTAAAGCTCCACCAGTTCCTGGGGTATATCCGGTAAAAATTTATGTGGACATAAAAGACGAGTTGAACAGAGTCTGGAAAGGATTTATTTATGAAACAACGATAAAGGTTGAAAGCTCTAGTAATTCAGAACAAAAAGTTAAAGTTGAAGCAATACTCCCAGAAGAGATATATGGGGGTTCAGAATTCAACATCTCTCTTATAATAAAGAACAATAATCCTGTCCCAATAACGATTTCAAAGATTGATATAATTGCAGGAAAAATAAAAGTTGTCAACACAAGTTTTCAAAAAGATATTGTAGTGATGCCTGCTTCTTCTGTTAAAGTCGTTTATACATTTCAAGTTCCACATCAAACGTTTCAAGATACTATATTTTTCCTTGTTGAATATAAATCCCCTGAGACGGGAATTGCGAAGGTAGTTAAGAACATAAGTATAAGAGCAACTTTAAAACCATGGCTTTTAAACGAAACTATACTAAGGGATTTATACAAAGAGGTTTCACAATGGATTTTCTACGATAAGATTGTTGATGGATATTGGGAGTGGATATATAACTCAGATTCCACAATAAACAGAACATACTTCCGAGAGAAGATCTTAAAAACTTTAGAAACATCGGATTCTGACTTAGAAGCTGGCAATGCAATATTCAACTATCTTATAACCCATCACATATTTAGTGAGAGAATAGTAAGAACTTTAAATCCTCAGGAGATTGATAAAACTCCTTCTATATCGCCCATAGAAGGAAACATCCTAGCTGTGGCATACTTTAGGTCTGCTAACCTTCCAGCTAGAATTATAGCCTTATATAACAATATTGAGTGCACAGAAAGCCCAATAACTGAAGTTTATCTAGAAGGAAAATGGTTTGTTATAGACCTTGGCCATACATATTTTGCACCAAGAGACGAATATATTGCAAGTAGGTGGTTCCCGAGAATCTACCAGTTAATAACTCAGAAAAACTATAGAATTGTTGCATTGAAGCCAGCTCCTATCTTAGAGCATTCTCATGAAGATATAACGGAGGAATACGTCGCTGGTATTGAAGATGTTATAGAGGAACAACTCCAGGAAAGATTAGACAGGGAGACCTACTCAAAGGTAATCAGAATTGTGGACAGTTTAGAAACAAAAGAGGAAAGGATATTTGCCTTGTTTCTATTTTCCTCAGCCGAACCTCAGGAAATTAAAACTCTTCTTTCGAAGGCAAGTTTGGAGAATATTGCGAAGACAATTAAAGCACTATACCAGTTTTATTATGACATAGAATGGGAGGAAGATTTTAGAGTATATTGGGTAAAGCTAATGCAGATTTACAGCTAGAGGGGTGTTCCAATCATGATAGTTGTGTTAAGACTAGGCCACAGACCAGAAAGAGACAAGAGGGTAACTACCCATGTAGCATTAACAGCGAGAGCTTTTGGAGCTGATGGAATAATAATTGCTGGAGAAGAAGATGAAAAGGTTAAAGAGAGCGTGGAGGATGTAGTGAAGAGATGGGGTGGGCCGTTCTTCATTAGGTTTGAAAAAAACTGGAGAAAAGAGATAAAGGAATTTAGAGGAATAAAAGTGCACTTGACGATGTATGGACTACATGTTGACGATATAATAGAGGATATTAAAGCGAAATTTAGAGAAGGGAATGACATAATGGTGATAGTAGGAGCTGAAAAAGTTCCGAGAGAAGTTTATGAGCTAGCTGATTACAATGTTGCTATAGGAAATCAACCTCATAGCGAAGTTGCTGCTCTTGCAGTCTTCTTGGATAGACTTTTGGAAGGAAAAGGATTAAAAAAGGAGTTTAAGAATGCAAAACTTAGGATAATACCGCAAGAACGCGGGAAAAAAGTAGTGGAGGTTGAAAGCAGTGCTGAGCAATTTGAGACCATTGGCGAAAAAGCCACTGGAAAAGATAGCTGAGCCATTCTCAAAGCTTGGCATAACTCCTAATCAACTCACTATGGTTGGATTTTTCCTGTCTTTACTTGCATCTTATGAATATTACCTCAATAATCAGGTTTTTGGCTCATTAATACTATTACTTGGGGCGTTCTTAGATGCTTTAGATGGGAGCCTAGCAAGGTTAACCGGAAGAGTTACAAAATTTGGTGGTTTTCTCGATTCTACGATGGATAGGCTTAGCGATGCAGCAATAATCTTTGGAATTGCATTGGGAGAGTTAGTTAATTGGAAAGTAGCGTTTTTAGCGTTAATAGGCTCTTACATGGTAAGCTATACAAGATGTAGGGCTGAATTAGCTGGTTCTGGAACTTTAGCAGTTGGAATTGCTGAGAGGGGAGAGAGATTATTGATTCTTGTTATTGCAGGATTATTCGGAATTATTGATATTGGTGTGTATCTGGTTGCAATACTCTCTTGGATAACCTTCTTGCAAAGAGTTTATGAAGCAAAGAAAAGGCTTGAAAAATAGGGATGATGAGATTTGCTACCTCTGAAAATAATGATGAACCCTGCCGTTACTGACCGTTTAACTCCTCAACTATCTGAATAACTTCCCTAAGGTCGCTTATTACAAATTCACACTCTTTCCATAACTCTTTCTTTTCTCCCTTTCTGTCTACCAATATTGAGAGCATGTCAAGCTGTCTTGCCCCACCGCAGTCTTTTATTGGATTATCTCCTACATACACAGCTTCACTTCCTTTAACGCCAGCCTTTTTCAGTGCAACTTCAAATATTCTGGGATGTGGCTTAAAGAATCCTGCCTCTTCACTTGTGGTAATTGAATCAAAGAGCTCGGCTATTCCTAGGGCTTCAAGGTGTGCCCTTAGATATGCTGTATCTGAATCAGTGATTAAACCAACGTGATATTCTCGTTTCTTAAGCTCGTTCAACACTTCTACAACCTCAGGATACAATTTCCCATACCTTTGGTGAGCTTTCAGGTGGATTTCCCAGAAGTTTTCGGGGTAATCAAAGCCATATTTTTCTGCCAACTTTTTCATAATCTCCTCTTCTATTATCCTAATAGGCTTGAAGGGTTTTCCTGCATATTGTGAGAATGCCTCCCTTGTTAGAGCCTCATACTCACGTAACAATTCCTCGGGGGATATTTTCTTGTTTTCTCCGAGAACTTCCTCCATTATCTTTAGATGCGTCTCATATTCTCCTTCTTGACTTAACAGAGTGCCAATGAAATCAAAAAAGACTGCCTTAATCATGCTATCACCATTATAAAAAGGATTAAGGGGTATAAAAAGATTAAAGAGTCCACTCAGTTCCTATTAATTGACTGTATGCATCTAGGACTCTCTTCAAGTACTCTTTGGCCGTTCCAATTTTGTCTTCTTTGAATTTCTTGGCCCAGTTTTCGTTTCCAAACTCTTCACTGCCCTTTGCAACTAAGTCGATTACCCTCATGCTGTCCCAAAATACTGGCTCATAACCTGCCTTCTTAAGGTAGTCTATAAGCTTTCTAATCTGTTTTTTGGCGTGCTCTTCCATGTCAATGCTGACACCATATGCCTCCATAAACAGAGCCTTTAGGACTTTCTTCATCCACCCTCTGTGGAAACGACACCAGCCTACGTTATCGTACCAGAACTCCCACAAAGCACTTGAAACAATTTTCTGAGCAAGTTCCTCTGGTTCTAGGAATACTCCAAATTGATAGAATGTCCAGTATCTACCTTGAATAGGCAATGGTATGAAGTTTCCAATGGCCCAATACATTGTTGGGTTTATCTCTCCATCGTCACCTAAGGGTGTGTAGACTCCATAATCCTTAAAGCTCTCTCCATAACTTAGTCTGTCCTTGAACTTTTCATCTAAGATCTTGCTTGCTTTCCTCTTACCCATTCCAATTATCCTAGCAACTTCCGTTTTTCCAAAAGCTATTGAGTGGGCCAGCTCTGCAACAAGTTTAGCATTTTTCTCGCTTGCTTCCACAGGCTTTGTGATTAGATCGTCCTTTGTAAATTCTGGAACATCGCTAATTCCAACCTCTGCAGGCTTTAGTAAACCTTTGTGAACCAGCTCCAACACCCACGCTGCTGTACCGCCGAATTCAATTGCATCAAATCCCATGGCATCTACTGCATGAACACTAATATCGCTTGCATAGAGGTATATACTTCCGCTGAGAGGACCGTTTGCTTCGTAGGGCTCATATTCAACGTGATGTCCTTTTCTGTGCTTCTTACAAACTACTGGACAGGGCTCGCCACAGGTAGTCCAGTTCTTTGGTTGTATTGACTCTTTGTTGAAGGGTTCCCAGTAATATTTCATTATGAGCTCGTGAATCTTTATCCTCTCTTCTTTTGGAATGTAAGGCATTTGCCAGTTTAAAACTGGCACTAAATCACCTTCAGCTGGGTAATTACCTCCAAATGTACCTCCTGTGTTAAGTTTTGGATTGTATCTATACTTCACGGTGCTTTCATTAATCACATCCCTCTGAGCCTTCTTGTGAATTCCTTCAACCACTCTTTTGGCAACTTTTACATCGCTTATGTCCTCACCTGGGAATTCTCTCTTTCTCTTCTTTCCACCGAATGCTATGGCAACTACATTGTGAGCCCTCAAAAGAACACTTCCAGGACCTCCCCTTGCGGCCCAGTCTTCGCTACCTACAGCCCTCTTACCATTTCTTAGAGCTTGGGAGAAAATTGCACCCATGTTAGTGTTAAGTGCAGCTGGGCCAACTACGGCAATTCTAAACTCCATGCCTTCAAATACACTCGCTAGGTTATCAAGAAGGTATTGCGTTAGTGCATAAACCCCCTCTTCTCCTTTGTATTCTTTCCATACATCTAAGAGTTTCTCAAGCTCAATTTCATAAAAGTCAACGCTTAACTTCTCACCGTCATTCTTTAGAATTATCACGGTAGGCTTCTCAGCTTTTCCATGAATTTCAACGAAATCAACACCTACATTTTTGAATTGATATCCAGCTCCACCCATTGTGGAGGGGAATAGACCTCCATAGAGGGGAGACCTAAAGAAGAATACTAGCCTGTGACTTCCAGGCAAAACAGAACCTGCGAAAGGTCCTATTCCAAAGATAACTATATTCCTTGGATCGTAGGGATCAACTTCATATGTCCTTAGTTCATTGTGTCTCATGATTCCGTAGTCTACAACTCCGAAAATGTCCTCCCTTTCTATCTCTTGAGCTTCTACTTCCCTTTTACCTACATCTAGTTTTAGAACTGAAAATTTCATACGTCATCACCTCGATTATACCACTACCAGTGACGTGATTTCATTTAACTTACTTAAAAATTTTTGCATTTAATTTTGGATACTGTTAGGATAAGCTGTGGGGTGTCAGGTTTAAGTTACTGGCAGTACTTTAGAAAAAGAAGGGGGAACATGAAGTCTGAAACCATTATTTACT
>NZ_JASKLM010000036.1:0-19427 GCF_030153625.1 Pyrococcus sp.
ATAATTTTGTTAGAATTCATTCTCGGTTTGGTGGACCGCCTGGTGATGTGACTGAATGGCTTCAGGAGGTGATACCCCAGTTATCCTGACAGTATCTCTCCCACCAGCCATAATGATTATCATAACAAAACCCCCAGGATTAGGAGTGTTGCGGCCCTTGTTATCTCCCCCACAGCTCCTATGCAATCCCCATTGAGCCCTCCAAAGTTGTCCAAGCTCATCTTTATTGCATAAATTCCCCCCACCAAGCCCAAGAGGGCAAATGCTGATTGTGGATCATACAGCAAAACTGGGATTAGGAGGAAAACATAGAGAACCCCTCCTAGGAAGACCCTTTTTGTTGTCAACTTATCCATAAAGTACTTTCCCAATCCTTCTCCAAGAGGCTTCTTAGTTGCTAAGGCTAAGAGCATGGCCATCTTAGAATTTAACTCAGCAAGATAAATGGAGTAAAATGGCGCAGAGAAGAGAGAGTAAACCTGAATCAAGAGGATCATCACAACTGCAAAAGTTCCAGCAATACCAGTATTGACGTCTTTCATAGCCCTAACCTTTTTCTCCCTATCCCCCTTAACCATAATCCCATCAGCCCAATCAGCAAGCCCATCTAAATGAAGTAGACCAATGACCCAATAAAGGGAGAGAATCGAGAGAACATTTTTCAGAGGAATGTTAAGATAAAGGATCAACGACGGAATAAAAGCTGTGAGGGGTGTTAACAAGGGAAGCATCCAGACCTCTTCTCTAGCCTTCTCGAAATCACCTTTAATCGGAACCCTCGTCATAAATTGTATTAAATTCTTCATGATTAGGGATATGCCTGAAGAGTTTAAATATCCAACCCAAATTTATTTCAACTTCTCTGCTGAGTATTTCCACGACATCAGGAGGCAGAGCTTCCTCCTTCAAAGCCTTCTTAAAGGCTCTTTTCCCCCTATTGTAGTGCCTAATAATACCTGCTATATAGAATAAAACCCTAGGCACATAAAGAAGAAAGCGGAAGAGAGAAACAATTAGAGCCTTCATTCTCTTCCCTCTTCCTCCTTCTCAATCTCTATTTTCGGCCCTCCAAAAGGAATATTTCCCTTCATGCTTACTACTTTTGTCAGGCTTTCCATTAGGGACTTAAAGAGGTTTATACTCGCCATGTACTCCTTTGTTAACTCAAGAGCTGCCTCCTTGTCCATCCCTGCCTCCACTAAATCTTTGTAGAACTGAGCGACACTCTTTCCAAGTGCTGCCATTCGTTCTGGATTGTAGAGTTCAGATATCAACTCTTTTATTGGTCCCAAGACATCTTCAATCATTGGGCCAAGCTTATCCATCAACATTGCAACCTCATCCAAAGCCTTGTCTCCTTCAATGGCCTCTATTAAGCTTTTCAGACTTTTAACTTTCCTTTCCAGCACTTCTACCTCTTCTGGTGTCTTTGCTTTCTTTATTTCTTCAGATATCTCCTCAATAAGTTTTTCAATCTTCTCAACTTCTACCATATCAACCACCTCAATACTAATTAGTGTGCTCACACCTAATTTCAATTCTGATCAAATTAGAGCAGATTTATGGGAATGCCAATTAAATCTAACCACTTCTTCACAACTTCACGTGAAAGAGTATATACACTCCCCCTCTCACCTGGGACCTCTTTAACAACTCCCAACTTTTCTAACTCCTTCAGCTTTTTCCTAACAGTGTTGCGAGAAGCTTTGCCTCTTCTCCCCTTTAGCTCTCTAGCTATTTGACTAACGTTAGCGCGCCTAAGGTCAAAAAGTATCTTCACTATATCTCTAGCAATAGGGTCATGCTTTATCTCAGGAATAACAACATCTATTCCCAAATCCCCATATTCGGCGTAAACGTTTAGAAGCCTTATGTAAGCTTGAGCCAACTGTGAAACTACCTCAAAACTCTTCTTCAGGTATTCAAGAGTTTCCTTAAGTTCTCTGAGCTCTTTCTTAAGATCATTAGGCATGGTAAAATCTAGGGTTTCAATAGTTTTTTAGAGTTGTGGTCAGCAGTGATCACAAATTTATATTTCCTACAAACAAACCTAGAAGAAGAGTGGAGAGCAGGAATAGTGTGAAGATGACATTCTTCTATAGAGTCTACCTCTCCTCTATTATCTAATGTTCTTAATACTTGCAAAAGTTCCAAAAAAGTAAAAGGAGCGGTATTAGGAGCATATATATAATTACAATGTCTCTTTTACCGATGCTACTTTCTTTCAATTCTTTTGCTTTCAATTCTTTTGTAGTCTTATTGTAACATTTTATCACCACAAGACACAGGAGCAAAAACAAACTTTCAATTCTTTTGTAGTCTTATTGGAACAAAAGCGTATAGGAAAATTCGATTCTCGGATTGATTCTTTCAATTCTTTTGCAGTCTTATTGGAACATGGGTGCAGTGGTGCATGAAAACAGTAGCGATACTCTTTCAATTCTTTTGTAGTCTTATTGGAACTCGGCTGGAGCTGTTCAGTAATGAAATACTATGTAGATCCTTTCAATTCTTTTGTAGTCTTATTGGAACGAACCAGAATCGGCACCGTAAAGCCGTGCGTTTTGATAGCTTTCAATTCTTTTGTAGTCTTATTGGAACAACAAAAAATTCCGCGTAGTGGGGCCTTCTGGGGCAACTTTCAATTCTTTTGTAGTCTTATTGGAACCTGCAGAACAGTATGAAGAGAGCGTTGAACAACCAGCTTTCAATTCTTTTGTAGTCTTATTGGAACGCTGGAAATTTTAGAGCTAAAGAGACAAGAATTATTACTTTCAATTCTTTTGTAGTCTTATTGGAACAAGTTGTGTTTGTAGAGTGGCCTACAGAGGTCCATGAAGAGCTTTCAATTCTTTTGTAGTCTTATTGGAACTGGGACGGAAATGCCGCCACAATCCTAAACGACGCCTCCTTTCAATTCTTTTGTAGTCTTATTGGAACCTCAAATGGCAATAAATTACCTTATTGGATTGAGTCACTTTCAATTCTTTTGTAGTCTTATTGGAACGAGGCACCCAATAGCAGTTGGTGGTGTCATTGGTGCTCTTTCAATTCTTTTGTAGTCTTATTGGAACCACTTGGAGTACTTGCTCGGCCTCCGCGAGCTGAAGTCTTTCAATTCTTTTGTAGTCTTATTGGAACCCACTATTGGCGCTATCACGTCGTTGAACCAGCCCACCTTTCAATTCTTTTGTAGTCTTATTGGAACTTCCATGTTATCGTAATATGCCAATCCTGCTTGTGCTAACTTTCAATTCTTTTGTAGTCTTATTGGAACGAGAGTTGGAACAGAAGTTTATTACATATTCTACGACTTTCAATTCTTTTGTAGTCTTATTGGAACACTACGTTCTCAACACAGTTCGCAATAAACGTCCAACTATTCTTTCAATTCTTTTGTAGTCTTATTGGAACTCACCATATTAATCAACCCAGCCTTCGCCATACCATACTTTCAATTCTTTTGTAGTCTTATTGGAACCTGAATCGCCCACCTTTTTGAGATTTTCAACTATCCAATCTTTCAATTCTTTTGTAGTCTTATTGGAACAGACCCGGGGGAAAAGACTGTAAAATTTTGAGTATCCTTTCAATTCTTTTGTAGTCTTATTGGAACTTATAAGCCTCTCAGCTAACCCAGTCATCGACGGTATACTTTCAATTCTTTTGTAGTCTTATTGGAACACTGAAATAAAGATGAGCAAGGACACCACCACCTTCACTTTCAATTCTTTTGTAGTCTTATTGGAACGGAGCAGGTACAGGATTGTCATAGAAAAGAACAGGGAGCTTTCAATTCTTTTGTAGTCTTATTGGAACGCCTTGATGTAGATCTCTGTACCTTTCGGGACCTGTCTTTCAATTCTTTTGTAGTCTTATTGGAACTAATGTTCTGAGGGAGGCCGTCAAGGAAGTCATCGAGCTTTCAATTCT
Source organism: Pyrococcus sp. (assembly GCF_030153625.1). Classification (NCBI taxonomy): domain Archaea; kingdom Methanobacteriati; phylum Methanobacteriota; class Thermococci; order Thermococcales; family Thermococcaceae; genus Pyrococcus; species Pyrococcus sp. Next base: position 3,934 of record NZ_JASKLM010000036.1, read on the forward strand.
TTTGTAGTCTTATTGGAACGAACACTTTCAACTTTTACAGACAACGGAATAATAACCTTTCAATTCTTTTGTAGTCTTATTGGAACAGGGGGCTTTTTTGCCCCAATTCCCCATTGGGGTAATTACATCACTCGAATTTATAAGCCTTACGGGGCATCCACCTTCCCCCACAACCCCCCATTTATAAACAAAACAAACCATTATAACCCTTTAAACCAAAAACAAACCAAAAAACTAGCTGATTATAAATACCCCTTACCAAACCCTATCCAACAAGCAAGCTTCAATGATTGAATTGAGCTAATTCCTGCCTTTTTACAAGAATCCAACAAAAAACCTCAAGCCAATTCAAAAAACAACACTTCAAAATCTTTTTAAAAACTCATCGAAAAACTTTCGTTACAATTTAACAATAAGATTGTAACACAAAGCAAATAATAACTTTAAGTTACTAAATTAAACCCTAACTCCCCAAAAACCCCCAATTCAAAAATTACGCCCTTAGAAACCTAAAAATCCAAAAAGAAACCCAAAAACCGTGTACCGAAAATTTTTGCGCAAACTTTTATAACTTGCGGATAAAATATCCAACTATGGACATGACCCTTCCAATAGCCCTCTTAATCGACCTAATGTTTGGAGAGCCTCCAGCCATAATCCACCCAGTTGTGGGATTCGGTAAAGTTATAGAGTTCTTCGATAATAAATATAGAAGAAGATCCCCTTATCTTGATTTTCTGGTTGGGGCTATTTCTTCTTTAGTTGTTATCGGATTGGCCTTTATCCTCTCCCACCTTCCCAACTTTCTTCCAAATCCTTTCAACTTAATTCTCTCAATATACCTCCTAAAGTCTTCCTTTGCAATAAGAAGCCTCCACGACCACGTAAAAAGAACAATAACTCCCGATCTAGAAGAGAAAAGAAGAGCGGTTTCAATGATAGTGAGCAGAGATACAAAGTCTCTTGACGAGCCTCACTTGAATTCTGCAGCAATAGAGAGCTTATCAGAGAACATAAACGATTCGGTGATAGCTCCTCTCTTCTACTACCTAATCTTTGGCCTCCCTGGGGCCGTTGTGTATAGGGCCGTAAACACGTTGGATGCCATGATAGGGTATAGGAACGAGAAGTACGAGTACTTTGGAAAGTTCGCGGCTAGGCTCGATGATCTCCTGAACTTCGTTCCAGCCCGAATAACGGTGCTTCTCTTCCTCTCCCTGGGTGGAAGAAAAGTTATCAGATACTATAGGATGGCAAAGTACAAGATAAATTCTGATAAACCAATAGCAGCCATGAGCGCCGTGCTCGGAGTTTGGCTCGAAAAGCCCAACTATTATAAGTTCCCTGGGAGAAGGCCAGAAAACGAAGACATAAAGAGGGCTCTAAAGGTGTACTGGATTATTGTGGTGGAATTCCTCCTGATTGTGGCCATCATACTTTATGGAGGGTAGAAAATGAGGGAAAGAGGAGTAGCCTTTTTCTCAGGTGGAAAAGATGGGCTCTACGCTTTATATCTTGCAGAGAAGGAAGGAATTGAAGTTCCCTATTTACTCACTCTCAAGACTAGCATAGGCCTCTCTCCCCACTGGGAGAACTTAAGCAGTTTAAAGGCTCTTGCGGAGAACATGGGGAAGAAACTCCTAACTTTTGACATGAAATATGGAAGCAAAGCTCTGGCAGAGTTTATAAGTTCTCTTGACGTTGATTATATAATAGCTGGAGATGTGTTTCTGGAAGATCATCTAAAGTGGATAAACCTCCTCGCTGAAAAAGCTGGGATAAAGAGTTTTGAGCCTCTCTGGGGTAAAAATACGCTTGAGCTCGCCAAGGAAATGCTAAATGCTGGGTTTAAATATTCTATTATTGCCGTGGACAAGAATAAGCTGGAAAAGACGTGGTTGGGTTACACTTTTTCCTCAACGAGGGATATTGAAATTTTTATTTATGAAAACCCCACAATTGATCCACTAGGAGAAGGGGGAGAGTTCCACACTATAACACTTTCAAGTCCTCTCTTTAAGGATGAGTTCACTTTGGAAAAAATCTCCGTAGAAGAGAGTGAAAGGTACTGGTGGATGAGGTTTAGGGTGGTGGGGAATGATATTAAAAATGTTAGAGTCAAGGGGCATAACTCTCGAAAGGATGGTTGAGACGGCCCTAGAGCTTTACATTGGGGAGAAGAGGGATGCCATAAAAGAAAAGGTAAGGGAATTGATGCTCCACTATCTAGAGGATATCAACGTTCAAGCTCTTCTAATGGCCGCATTAATGCTGGAGGAGAAGTTCAACGTTGAAGGAGATCCAGTGAACCTAGTTGCAGATGAGCTAATTGGGATTGATATAGCTGAATACATAGGAGGAAAAATGGCTCTCTTCAATTTCTTCTACTATGACACGAAGAAGCCTGGGATATTAAGGGAACTGCCTCCATTTCTGGACGATGCAATTGGAGGATTTATAGCTGGATGCATGACATTGCTTTTCCATATTCCGCAGAAAAATAGCAATGGTGGGAATCTATGATTAACCAAATAAACTTCAAAACCTCTCATGGAGGAAGCAGAGAAGAAGGCTACATAGACTTCTCGGCCTCTGTAAATCCTTATCCACCAGAATGGACTGATGAAATGTTTGAGAGGGCTAAAAAGATAAGCACCTTCTATCCTTACTATGAAAAGCTTGAGGAAGAACTCTCAGATCTAATTGGGGAGCCAATAACTATAACTGCAGGAATAACAGAGGCACTTTACCTGCTTGGAGTTTGGATGAGGGGTCGGAAAGTAATAATCCCGAAGCACACCTATGGGGAATACGAGAGGATCTCACGCATGTTCGGAGGTAGGGTGATCAAAGGTCCCAATGACCCAGGAAAGTTAGCAGAATTTGTTGAAAGAAATTCATTCGTGTTCTTCTGCAATCCAAACAATCCAGATGGAAAGTTCTACCGAGAAAAAGAGATGAAACCTCTTTTAGATGCCATTCAAGACACTAACTCAATTTTGATCTTGGATGAAGCCTTCATAGACTTTGTTAAGAAACCAGAAAGCCCAGAGGGAGAGAACATAATCAGGCTAAGGACTTTTACCAAAAGCTACGGGCTCCCAGGGGTAAGGGTTGGATATGTTATTGGATTTGTCGATGCTTTCAGGAGCGTTAGAATGCCATGGTCAATTGGCTCTACTGGGGTGGCCTTCTTAGAGTTCTTACTCAAAGATAACTTCAAACACTTAAGAAAAACCCTCCCCCTAATATGGAAAGAAAAGGAGAGGATTGAGAAAGAATTGAAAGTTAAAAGCGATGCAAATTTCTTCATTATGAAGGTCAGAGAAGGAATAATTGAAAAGCTAAAAGAGAATGGCATCCTTGTAAGGGATTGCAAGAGCTTTGGACTCCCTGGGTACATAAGGTTTTCAGTTAGAAGGAGAGAAGAGAATGACAAACTCATAAACATCCTTAGAAAAACACTTAATACTTAAACCCTACTCCTTACCATGCCAAAGCCCAAAGAATACGTGCTGAAAAAGTCTGAGGAAATTGAAGGGACCAAAGTTGAAGGGCCGTGGCTTGATGACACCAAAAGCTTAGAGGAAGTAGTAAGCCTTTACACTCAAATAGGCTTTCAAGCAACTCACCTTGGAAAGGCCATAGAAATCTGGAGAAAAATAGAAGAAAAAAGGGAGAAAGGGGAGGAAATAAGAGTATTCCTCGGATACACATCAAACATAGTCTCCTCGGGATTGAGGGAGATAATAGCGTGGCTCGTGAAACATAGGAAGGTTGATGTAATTGTAACAACGGCTGGAGGCGTTGAAGAAGACTTCATAAAAGCCCTAAAACCCTTCATCCTGGGAGATTGGATCGTCAATGATGCCGAGTTGAGAAAGAAGGGGATAAACAGGATAGGAAACATATTCGTCCCAAACGATAGGTATATAGAGTTCGAGAAGTACATGATCCCCTTCTTTGAGAGAATACTTGAGATAGAAAGGGAAAAGGGAAGACCTCTAACTGCCAGTGAGTTCATATACGAACTTGGAAGGTTTATGGATGAAAAGCTGGGCAAGGAAAAGGAAAAAAGTATCATCTACTGGGCTTACAGGAATGAAATTCCAATATTTTGCCCCGCAATAACAGATGGCTCAATTGGAGATATGCTGTATTTCTTCAAAGAAGAGAGAAGGGATAGGGAACTAATAATAGATATAGCAAATGACATAGTTAAGTTGAACAACTTGGCAGTGACTGCTAAGGAGACTGCCTCAATAATTCTCGGAGGTTCACTTCCAAAGCATGCAATAATAAATGCAAACCTCTTTAGGGGAGGATCAGACTACGCAATCTATATCACCACGGCAGTCCCCTGGGACGGTTCCTTAAGCGGAGCACCACCAAGTGAGGGAGTAAGCTGGGGGAAGATCAGGGCAAAAGCAGATTACGTGGAGATTTGGGCCGACGCTACTCTAGTTTTCCCAATACTGGTGTGGATGGTCATGAAGAGATGACCAAGGGATTATAAAGCAATCAAAAAAGCTCAAAGTGTTATGAAAATTTATTACCTTGGACCAGAAGGAAGCTATACAGAAAAAGCTGCGCTGAAGTTTGCAGAACTTACGAATCTAAAGATTACCCCAGCAGAGTCAATATACTCGGTTTTTAGAGAGGTCGAGAGAGGGAACTATGGAGTAGTCCCAACGGAAAACTCAATAGAGGGTTCAGTAACACTTACCTTAGACCTTTTGTTAAGATTTCCAGTCAAAATATTTGGAGAAACTAGCCTAGAGATCAAACACGCTCTTTTAGGTTATGATCTCTCCAAGATAAGAGTTGTACTTTCCCATCCTCAAGCCTTAGCCCAATGCAGGGAGTTCATTCAAAGGATGAGGTGGGGGGTTAGAGAAACCAACAGCACGGCAGAAGCGGTAAAGATAGTTGCAGAAAGTAATGATCCCACCCTAGCTGCAATAGGTTCAAGGGAAGCAGCAGAGATATATGGTCTAAAGGTTCTAGCAGAGGATATTCAAGATTATCCAAACAATAAGACACGATTTATACTTATTGGACGGGAAGATATGGAAAATCCATTGGGAGACAAAACACCTCAAAAAGGTGCAATATTCTTAGAGCTAGAAAATGTCCCAGGAGCACTGTATAGAGCCCTAGGAGTTTTTGCAAAAAGAGGAGTCAACTTAACGAGGATAGAATCCAGACCATCCCTCAAAGATCTGGGCTACTACATATTTTACATTGACTATGAATACACACAAGAAGAGGATGAAATACTTGAGGAATTGAAGCAAGTTTCCAAGTTCCTCAAGCACTTGGGAAAGTACTACGTAGTCTAAAGCAAACTTTTTAAATTTGAAAAGCATCTATAAGCTTTGGTGGTGTATATCGTCCTCCATAAAAGAACTCCCTTCTACCTTTAAAAACACCACCGAGTTAGTTATTACTTCTTGTATAAACTTTCTCTCCACTTTAAAAACCACATGGGGGTTAGGCAATGCTACCTAAAAACTACGACCCGAACGAGATTGAACCCAAGTGGCAGAAGTATTGGCTCGAAGAAAAGATATACAAGTACAAGCTCGAACCCGACAAGCCCAGCTATGCAATAGACACTCCTCCACCATTCACAAGTGGAACTCTCCACCTGGGACACGTTCTAAGCCACACTTGGATTGACATAATAGCAAGGTACAAGAGAATGAGGGGATACAACGTCCTCTTCCCACAAGGATTCGACAACCATGGACTACCAACAGAGCTTAAGGTCGAGAAAGAGTTCGGTATTTCAAAAGACCAGCCAGAGGAATTTCTTAAGAAGTGTATAGAGTGGACATGGCAGGCAATAGAAAAGATGAGGGCACAGTTCATTAGAATAGGCTATTCAGCAGACTGGGATCTCGAGTACCATACCATGGACGACTGGTACAAGGCCGCAGTGCAGAAGTCTCTCCTGGAGTTCTACAAGAAGGGATTGATATACAGGGAAGAGCACCCCGTTTACTGGTGTCCCAGGTGTAGGACGAGCTTAGCTAAGGCCGAAGTAGGTTACGTTGAGGAGGAGGGCTACCTCTATTACATAAAGCTCCCCCTTGCAGACGGTTCCGGTTACATTCCAATAGCCACGACAAGGCCAGAGCTAATGCCCGCATGTGTGGCAGTATTCGTTCATCCTGAGGATGAGAGGTACAAACACCTTGTAGGAAAGAAGGTTAAGCTCCCCATATATGAGAGGGAAGTTCCAATATTGGCTGATGAAGATGTCGATCCCAACTTTGGAACTGGAGCAGTTTACAACTGTACCTACGGTGACGAACAGGACATCGTGTGGCAGAAGCGCTACAACCTGCCCGTGATTATAGCGATAAATGAAGATGGAACGATGAACGAAAATGCTGGACCATATGCAGGGCTTAAGGTAGAAGAGGCTAGGAGGAGAATCGCTGAAGATCTTGAAAAGATGGGGTTGCTCTATAAGAAAGAGAAGATCAAGCACAGAGTGCTAAGGCACACCGAGAGAAGTTCGTGTATGGCTCCAATTGAGTTATTGCCTAAGAAGCAGTGGTTCATTAAGGTGAGAGAGTTTACCGATGACATTGTAAAGGTGGCCAGGGAGATAAACTGGTATCCAGAGGACATGTTCCTCAGACTAAAGGACTGGGCCGAGAGCATGGACTGGGACTGGGTAATCAGCAGGCAGAGAGTGTTTGGAACACCAATACCATTCTGGGTTTGTAAGAATGGGCACATAATTCCAGCCAGAGAAGAGGATCTTCCAGTAGATCCCAGGTTTGATAAGCCTCCCGTGGATAAGTGCCCAGTTTGTGGGGCTGAAATCGAGCCAGTGACGGATGTCCTCGACTGTTGGGTGGACTCAAGCATAACCCCACTAATAATCACCAAGTGGCACGAGGCAACAAAAGGCGATGAAGATGCAAAGAAATGGTTCGAGCACAACTTCCCAACTGCATTAAGACCGCAGGGAACTGATATAATAAGAACATGGGCATTCTACACGATATTCAGAACTTACATATTGACAGGAAAGAAGCCGTGGAATGACATAGTGATAAATGGTATGGTAGCAGGACCCGATGGAAGGAAGATGAGCAAGAGCTATGGTAACGTTGTCTCTCCAGAGGAAGTTATACCAAAGTACGGAGCCGATGCGCTTAGACTATGGACTGCATTAGCTCCTCCAGGAGAAGACCATCCATTCAAGTGGGAAACTGTAGATTACAACTTTAGATTCCTCCAAAAGCTCTGGAACATATACCGCTTTGCCGAGAGGCACATAAAGGACTTCGACTACGAAAAGTACAAGGATATTGAGCTTGAACCCCTTGACAAGTGGATACTCTCAAGGCTCCACAGGATAATTAAGTTCGCCACAGAAGAGCTTGAAAAATACAGATTTAACTTAATCACCAGGGAGCTAATGACATTCATCTGGCACGAAGTTGCAGATGACTACATAGAGATGATCAAGTATAGACTTTACGGAGAGGACGAGGAGAGCAAGCTTAAGGCAAAGGTAGCCCTGTATGAGTTACTCTACAATATAATGCTCCTCTTAGCACCATTCGTTCCCCACATAACTGAGGAACTCTACCACCACATATTCAAAGACAAGATCAGCGAAAAGAGCGTTCACCTACTTTCATGGCCCAAATATAGAGAGGACAGAATCAATGAAGAGGCAGAAAAGCTGGGAGAGTTAGCAAGGGAAGTTATAAGCGCAATGAGGAAATATAAGAACTCTCACGGAATGCCGCTGAATGCAAAGCTAGAGCATGTAGCAATTTACGCAACAGACAGCTATGAGATGCTAAGAGTTATAGAGAAGGACATAGCAGGAACAATGAACATAGAAAAGCTGGAAATAGTCAAGGGAGAACCACAGTTAGAGGAGAAAGTTGTTGAGGTAAAGCCCAACTACAAGAGAATTGGACCCAGGTATGGCAAGCTCGTTCCAAAGATCGTGAAGTACCTCCAAGAGAACGCGGAAGAGGTAGGAAGAATGATCAAGGAAGAAGGAAAGGTAGAGTTCGAAGTAGAGGGACAAAAAGTAGTGCTAGAAAAAGAAGATGTAGAGATAAAGAGGGCAGTATTCAGCGAGGGCGAAGAGGTTGAAACTGCCGTTGTTAGAGATGCAACAATTCTCTTCTTCTGAACCTTTATTTTTCTAATGCAAACGGGCTTATGTAATCACCATATTTTTCTCTGGCCTCCAAAATCCTCTTCCTTTCCTTTTCCAGCTCCTGGAACAGTTCTTCGGGAATATTGTCAATGGGCTCATATATCTTCCATATCCTGTCTATCTTAGCCAATAGCTCGGGAACTCTTATCTTGAACTGCTTTTCATAGTCCTCCCTTGAATAATCTTTGTTGAGAACCTGCCTAAACAGCACCTTTAAATCCTCGTACCTGGGTATATAACCTATAGGAGTTTCAATAGCCCCAACATCGTTGTGAACCCTCAGCTCCATCCACTTAAGCCACACAGCCTTGTCCAACTTTTCATTGAGCCATTGGCCATTCTCCCTTAGGAAGTAGTTCACTGCAAATATTTTTGGTGTCTTCTTGAGCTTCCTTCCAAACTCCAAATAGTTCCTCAAGTAATCTCCTATGTGAACGCTGAGGAAGTCGAGGATTGACATTGGGTTGAAAGCCCTTACACCTTCTTTACCCAGGGTTGCTGCGGTTGTTTCACTCTCCAGAGCTGCACCCATTGTTATAACCCCATGGTCCCAATTGAAAGATTCCCTCACCGGCGGCCATGTATCTGGATCCCTTCCACCAAATATCATCCCACCAACTTCAACTCCACATGGATTTTCCAATGCCTCCCTATCCAAGTTGGGGAAAGCCTCAAGCCTTACGGTAAAGCGAGCATTCTTGTGGCTTGGGGGTATTTCCTTACCTTCAGCGTCTCTCTTTCCTCTCCACCACTTTCCGCTGTGGTTCTCTCCCTCATCAGGAATCTCTATCCCCATGCCATTCCAGTACGGCTTCCCATCCTTAACGAGGACGTTAGAGAATATTATCTCAACTGGGGAGTGTAGAACTTGCCATATTATTGGATCATCCTTCTGGTTTATTCCCTCTATTATTCCGAATACCCCAATCTCAACGTTTACAGCCCTAGCAACTCCATCCAAGTTCTTTATGAATACTAGGTCATCGCCAACTATGTTCTCCCAGGGAATCATTGCCGTTGAGGTCTTTCCACACATGCTGGGATAGGCTCCAGTGAAGTAAGTTTTCCTTCCATTCGGGCCATTAACTCTCATGAGGAACATGTGCTCGCTTAGCCATCCCTCACGAACTGCCCTTTGGATGGTTAGCCTGAAGGCCAACTTTTTCAGACCGATAGTGTTTCCACCATATTGGGTGTTTGCTGAGTAAACAGTTTCATCAACTAAGTCTATGTAAATTCTCCTTTTGTCAAGATTTTTGCTCGTCTTTCTCTCATCCAGCTCACCGGCAGAGTGAACAAACTTTAAGAAGTTCCTAGTGGGACCAAGCCTCTTGAATTCCTCATATCCCTTCCTATAGAGGAGGAATTCAGAGTGCATGACGTATGCTGAATCGGTAAGCTGAACAGCTGGAATTGTAAAAACTGAGTTTTTGGGTCCTAGAACAAAGAACCCTATAAAGAGCTCCTTCCCTCTCATTATTCCCTTCATTATCTCCTTAATTTCTCTAAGTCCCTCTTCCCTGTCCATCGTGTTTAAGAAAGGCAAATTTATACCTTTTGGAACCAGAAGCTTTGTATTCTGCTTATCCCTGGCTTGATCATAATAGTTGTCATAGTGGACAGTGTGTCTGGGCGTTTCAAGCATTTTCTCTTCCCCATAATACAAGGCCTTCCATCTCACGTACTCTTCGTCGTATTCGCTATCCGTACAGACGTAAACTTTACTCGGCTCTAACCACTCTATCCACTCGGCCAAAAATGAGTGTAGATATGGGTTGCTAATTGCTTTAATTTTTTCAAACTGCTCTTTTTCAAGCAATTCTTCTAACTTTTTAAGAGCATCATTCATCATTCTTCTACACCTGTTTAAGTGTGTGCATTTTGACGTTATTAATTTTATTGACATAAAATACAAATCAAAACTTAGATTGTTGTCAAACATTCAAACCCTTTAATACACAAAATTGTTCCAAAAGGTTTAAATCTGATTATTAAAACTTTTGCTGGGGGAAGAACTGTGGTAACCAAAGAGGAAGTTTTGAAAATTATCAAGGAAAATACAGGGAAAGAAGACATAGTAGAAAGTTTAGAGATAGAAAATGATGTCGTGAAAATAAGGTTTAAAGAGAAAATTGACGATACGACTCTTTTGAAGATATATAATGAGCTTAGGGGATTAGAAGATGTTAAGCAAGTTGAAATCGGATTTGTGAGGGAAAGTAAAGACGAGAACGTTAAAGTTACTGAAGAAATGATTTTGGAAAAGCTGAAGGAAGTTATCGATCCAGAAATTGGGATGGACGCCGTGAACCTTGGATTAATTTATGAGCTAAGAGTTAACCCCGACAAAACCGTATACATAAAGATGACAATGACAACTCCCGGGTGTCCCCTAACTCTCTGGCTCCTTAGGGCGGTAGAGGAAAAAGTTCTTGAAATCCCAGGAGTAAAAGATGTTGAAGTTGAACTTACCTTTGATCCACCATGGACTCCAGATAGAATGAGCGAAGAAGCTAAGAAAAGGCTTGGAATGTTTTAGAGTTTTTCCTTAATTATAGCCTACACGGCAAAGTGAAAAATACTAGGCGTAAACTTTATAAATTGAATTATAAAAGTTAATAACGGGTCGTGCAGCGGGGTGGGGCAGCTAGGAGTGCCCGCCGGGCTCATAACCCGGAGGTCCGAGGTTCAAATCCTCGCCCCGCTACCATTCTACTTTTGGTTGTAATATTTTTACTCAATATGAAAGTAAAAATGATTTAAGAGCTCGCCACTTTCTATCAATAGTTAGTCCAATTTCCTCACCAAATGCCTTAACGCTCTCTCGTCTATATATCCTAAGCTCATAGAGATCTCCGTTATATTTGTATACTTTTCCTCTGATAATAACCTCGGAGTTCTTCTCGCGTTTAAGGAAAATTGTCGAGTGTATGTTAAAATTGTTCAGTAGGAGACGTCTACATATCTCCAATAGCTCTCTATCATAATTCCAGACACTAATGTATGCCATTCTAGGATCTTTTGGATCTACAAAAACATAGCCTTCACTATCAAAGAACCCCCTTATAAACTCCCTGGGAAACATTTTAGCAATCCTCAGGAGTTCTTCTTTTGGCTTACTCAAGAACATGTAGAGCTCTTTGCTTGTGGCCTCAACGCACCATCTACCTGTAGAGCCTTCAAAATAAATTCTAGGATTTGCCCCTATATCCTTAAGTGCATTTGCAAAAGCTTCAGCGAACTCCTTATCAACGACCTTGAGCCTGACCCTATACCTGTACTTCTCATCTGCATCTATGCTACCGTCCCCAAAGTAGACCCCTATTATATACGCCAGTTGAGGAGATGGCTCAAGGTTTACCCTTTTTATCCTATTTGCAGGATCGCTCGTCCCTTTGCACCATCTAATCACCGTTGCCTTGGAAATACTAACATGAAACTCCTGCCCAATTATCCCTGCTATCTTTGAGTAGCTAAGTCCTTCGTCTCTAAGCTCCGAGATTCTCTTCTTTATGTTCTCAACCTCATCTAGACTCAACTCCGAGATCCTTCTCATAAACTCACGATAGTTTTAATTATTTAAATAGCTTTTGGTAAATGAAAGCAAAATTTAAGCGTATTTAAATTTTTAAAATGATTGTACTTTCACTAAAAGTTCTTAGTGGAGTGAAGAAGGATAAGCCTCAAAAGGAGAAAGAAACCAAAGAATCACCTCTCCAAGGGATAGTTCGGAGCTTCGTTCGTGATTATAATGTCATGAGGATGACTCTCCCTTAAACCAGCCGAAGTTATTATCACGAATTCGCCTTTCTCCTTTAGCTCCTTGATGTTCCTGGCACCAACGTAGCCCATTCCTGCCTTTAACCCACCAACAAGCTGGTAGAGAACTTCACTGACGGTCCCCCTATAGGGGACTACTCCCTCAACCCCCTCGGGAACGAACTTCCTCGTCTTCATGTAGCCTCCCTGGTAGTACCTCTCGGCCCCTCCCTTCATCATAGCTCCCAGGGAACCCATTCCCCTGTACTGCTTGTACTTCCTTCCGTTTATTATCACCTCTTTTCCTGGGGCTTCCTTGGTTCCAGCTAGGAGGTTGCCAAGCATTACTGCATCTGCCCCAGCGGCGATTGCCTTCACTATGTCACCAGAATACTTTATCCCTCCATCGGCTATGACGTAAAGTCCATACTCTTGGGCTCTATCTGCAACCATTGCTATTGCGGTTATTTGAGGAACTCCAACTCCCGCAACTATTCTCGTCGTGCATATGCTTCCAGGACCTATGCCAACTTTAACTGCATCTGCAAACGTTAAGTCATCCACAGCCTTCGGATTTGCTATGTTTCCAACTATGAAATCGGCACTAACCTTTTGCCTCATTTCCTTCATCGCTTTTATTGCCTTTAAATTGTGGGCATGTGCAGTATCAACGACTATAACGTCAACTCCAGCCCTGTCAAGTTCAATTGCCCTTCTTAAATCAAAAGGACTAACCGCGGCCGCGACAAGTAGCTCCCCTTTCTCGTTTCTTACGGCATTCTTATACTTCTTTCTAGCCACGAGGTCGCTCATTGTTATTAGACCAACTAATTTCCCATCCTCATTCACTACTGGCAATCTATCTATTCTGTTCTCCATCATTATCTTCAGGGCCTCTTCAACATCAACGCTCTCTGGAACCGTTATCACTTCCCTTGTCATTAGTTCCTTGACGGTTCTTCCTTCTCTTGCCGCTATGTCCTTTTTCGTTATGATTCCAACGACTCTATCCTCTTCAACAACTGGCAAACCATCTATTCCATGCTTCTCCATTAAGAAGAGTGCATAGTCAATGGTTTCATCTGGAGCTATGGTTATAACGTCCTCGACTATAAACCTCTCCGCTCTCTTCACCCTTTTTACTTGTTCTACCTGCTCCTCTATGCTCATATTCCTATGAATTACTCCCAATCCTCCTTCTCTAGCCATTGCAACTGCCATTTCCCATTCTGTAACGGTGTCCATAGCTGCACTGAGAATTGGAATATTTAGCTTTACATTGGGTGTAATTTGGGTAGAAACGTCGACATCTTTTGGCTCAACTTCTGTTGGTTGGGGGATCAAGAGAACATCATCGAATGTATATCCTTTAATCGCATTCTCAAGCTTCTCTACGAACTTTCTCATCCTTTGTTCCTCCTTCACCCTTTTTCTTGAAATATTCAATGGATATAAAAACCTTTAGCAAAGATTTAAATATACATTTATACCCAATATTGAGTAAGAGGTGGCAAAAATGATTCACATAATAGAAGAATATTTTAGGCCATATCCAGCCCGTAAGAAGGTAGCTCAAATCCTTTGGGAGAGTGGAATGTCAGTAAAAGATGGCAAAATTTACGTTAAAGGAGTAGAAGTTCCAATAAGCGGGATTGCACAGGTGGCAGGAGTTAACAGGAAGATAGTGTACCACACGATAGAATATATAGAGTCCAAGCCTGCATTAAAGCTGTTATTTGAAAACCTCTCTCCAAAAACGAGCTTAATATCAATAGCCCCTCTTATGGGATGGGAGGTTTTAGAGCTGACTATTCAAAAGGGAAAGTATGAAAAAACCTTAGCGAAAGTTCTAGAAAGTTTAGCGGAGAGGGGGGTGAGAGTGATAGAGATTTTTGGTTCAAATCCTTATGAGGAGAAAAGCAAGGCATTTTTAGTTGTTGAAGGAATAATCCCATTTGAGGTCATATCCTATCTCCGAGAAGAAGGGAGCTTAGAGAGAATTGTAATCCACACACCTGAGAAAGAAAAGGAGAAAATGATTTGTCCCAAGTGTGAGATAAAATATTGTCCTAGGAAGATATTCATCTCTATCCAATGACTCTAAATCCTTTCTCCCCTTTAGGCTCTTCCCATGTAACCTCAACTCGGGTTACTCTAGCTAGAGGAGGCCCTTGATGAGCCCATCCAATTAAGGCCTCAACCCTCTCTTCTTCTCCTTCCAAAACAGCCTCAACACTTCCATCGGGGAGATTTCTTACCCAACCGTTGACTCCCAATTTTTTAGCTTCCCTCTGCATACTCCACCTAAACCCAACACCCTGAACCCTTCCATATATCCTTAGATGAGCCCTAACTATTCCCATAGCTCCTCCCATAATAAATTTTATGGGAAGAATTTAACCTTTGAGGTTTAAAAGCTCCACACTGTCACCTTCAATTACTGCATAGTATCCCCTAGCAAGAGGCCCTGGGTTTATAGCTATTGTATTTCCTATCCTCTCTATTCCTCTCCCCTCATGAATGTGCCCACAGATGCAAAGCTTCGGTTGCTTCTCTTCTATGAACCTTCTTAGCCCTATACTTCCAGCATGAATTCCAGAATGCGTCTTGTCGAGCTTTGTACCATAAGGAGGAGCATGAGTCAAGACTATATCCCCATCACGATAATTTCTAGTAAGGGAGAGATATATAGTATCGTCGCTGAATTCCCATATGGTTGAAAATGGAGTTATATTCGAGCCACCAAACCCAACAATTCCTACTCCCTTTGCCTCTACCCTTTTTTCATGCACACTTATCCCTTTTTGCTCTAAAAAGTCTAGAACATCCCTACCATCACAGTTCCCCATAACAGCTAAGACTGGAATATTGAGCGCTAATATGGGAGATAATACTTCTTCAGCTTCTTTAGCACCACTAAAGTGAGTTATATCGCCTGCTATTAAAATCATATCAACATTCTCTCCTCTCAATACATTAACCAACTCTTCCACTTTTGATCTTCTACCATGGATATCAGTTATTGCCACTATCTTCATTCCAATCCCTCCCAAATCCTCTGCTTGAAGAAATAAAAATATTTATGAGTACTGAGGATGTATTTTTACTTGGTGGTTAAACATGCCCAATCCTGGTATACTGTTAGCAGGCCTTGGAATTATTGGAATAATAGTTCTGCTAATAGCCCTGTTTATAGCGGGGTTATTTCTCTATTTAGGAGCTAAACTCGTGGGAATAAGAGAAGCAACGCTAGGTAAGGCAGTAGTAGCAATCCTTGGAGGAGGGATTCTAGCGGTCATAGTGGCAGCAATAGTTGGAGCAATCCCAGTATTGGGTGTATTAGCCCCGATATTTGGATTCATAACCTATCTCTGGGTCATTAAGGCGGTATTTAATACAGGGTGGCTAAGAGCATTTCTTGCATTGGTTCTTGCAGTAATAATTGAAATTATAGTGACCCTAGTTCCCACCATCTGTGAAGTTGTATAATCTGTCCAGATTCACGGCCAGAATCGCCCCTAAAATCCTGACA